>NZ_JBKEAE010000057.1:0-8622 GCF_047971885.1 Tropicimonas sp.
GGCCCGGTTCCATATCGCGCGCGAGTTATTGCCTGCGGCACGGAAAATCAAGGGGATTGCCGTCGCAGGCAGCCCGTATTTCGCGTATTCCGCGCCCGGCGGGTCAATTCCGTTTGGCGAACCACTCGGGATGGTCGCGCATCCAGTCCTCGATCTGCCGGGCCGCGTTCGCCGAGAGGTTGGCCACCTGCTCGGATTTCGACTTCGTGAGCCCCGACCCGATCACCGTATCGGGGCTGACCGATTCGAGGACGACGAACTGCTTGGGCTTTTCGTTGATCTTGGCCTGTTTCGCATCGTCCCAGACGTTAGCCTCGACCACGATCACCGATTTCGGCGACATGACCACGGGCACGCCGGGAACCGCCACCGAATAGCCGCGCACGGCGACGGCGACATGATAGAACTGGTCGCCGGCGAGCGGCTTGAACCTGCGTTCGAGCGCGGCCTTCATCGCGTTTTCCCACTCGGCTTCGGTCACGTTGCGCGACGGCTGGACCTTTTGCGCATTGTCCGCCACGACGACGACATACCCCAGTTTGAACGCCCCCAGCGGTTCGACCTGGCGCATGGCCACCTGTTCGGAACTGCCCGCGCACCCGGCCAGGAACGACAGGATGGCAAGGGCGACTAGGCGGCGGCGCATCGGGATCATGGTGCTCGGGTCTCCTGTGACTTTCCCGCGCATACCCGAGCCCGGCGCCCGGCGCAATTTGATCGGCGGGCTTTCGCGTCGCGGGCGTCGCGTCTATGTCTGCGGGGACACGACGGATGGGGCAATCATGACCGGACAGGAAATTACCCGCCGCCTGCGGCTGGGCGTCAATATCGACCATGTGGCCACGGTGCGCAATGCGCGCGGCGGCAATGTGCCGGACCCGCTGCGCGCGGCCCGGATCGCCGAAGCGGCGGGCGCCGACGGCATCACCGCCCATCTGCGCGAAGATCGCCGCCACATCGGCGACGCCGATATCGATGCGCTTTCGGTGCATCTCACCGTGCCGCTCAACCTGGAGATGGCCGCCACCGCCGAGATGCAGGCCGTCGCGCTGCGTCACCGGCCCCATGCCGTCTGCATCGTACCCGAGAAGCGCGAGGAACGCACGACGGAGGGCGGGCTGGAGGTGGCGCAGGACGAGAACCGGCTGGCCCATTTCATCGCGCCGCTGCGCGATGCCGGCATCCGGGTGTCGATCTTCATCGCCGCCGACGCCCGCCAGATCGAGGCCGCGCGCCGGATCGGTGCGGCGGTGGTCGAGCTTCATACCGGCGCCTATTGCGATGCCCATGCGGAGGGGCGTTTTGCCGACCGCGATGCGGAGCTTGCCCGGCTGCGCGACATGTCCGCCTTCGCCCAATCGCTGGGTCTGGAGGTCCATGCCGGGCACGGGCTGACCTATGACACGGTGAAGCCGGTCGCAGCCTTCCCCGAAGTGGTGGAACTCAACATCGGCCATTACCTAATCGGCGAGGCGATCTTCGTCGGCCTCGACGCCTCGATCCGCGAAATGCGCCGGCTGATGGACGAGGTGCGGGCGCAGGGGTGAGCCGGCGCCGGCTGTTGCATGGCGGACAGGGTATTCGAGGCTGATCCCTTGCAACGGCGGGCTGTGCGGAACGAAGCTGCCATTCTCCCTTCGCCCGGAACAGCCGCTTCAGCGGCCCGGGCGGGCGCCTTGCGACCTCGCCGCGCGCACGAACGTTGGAGGTTCGTGGCAGGCATGAAGTGAAGACCACAAGCGCTGCGCGCCCACCCGGCAGACGGGCGCCGCCCTCCGTCATGCCAGTTGATAGTTGATTACCGTCACAATGGGCTCGATGCCCTCTTTCGCGAGCCGAAACACGGTCTTTCTTCAGGACCATCGGTTGCAGACCGGAGCGGGCTGGATGATCCGGCACAATTCGACTACATGCCGGTAACCCCAGCAAAGGATGGATTCGATGGCCACACGATGCGGCTTCGTTGCCCTGATCGGAGAGCCCAACGCCGGCAAGTCGACGCTTCTGAACCGGATGGTCGGGGCGAAGGTGTCGATCGTGACCCACAAGGTGCAGACCACCCGCGCCCGCATTCGCGGAGTGGCGATCGAGGGCGAGAGCCAGATCGTCTTTGTCGACACGCCGGGCCTGTTTCGCCCGCGCCGCCGGCTCGACCGGGCGATGGTGGCCGCCGCCTGGGGCGGGGCGGCGGATGCCGATATCGTGGTGCTGCTGGTCGAGGCGCATCGCGGCCTGACCGAGGGGGTTCGCGCCATCCTCGATGCGCTTGGCGAACGGACTTCGGGCCGCAAGGTGGCGCTGGCGATCAACAAGATCGACCGGGTGAAATCGGAGAGCCTTCTGGCGCTGACGCAGCAACTGAACGCCGCCTGGCCCTTTGCCGGGACATTCATGATCTCGGCCGAGAAGGGCTATGGCGTCGACGATCTGCGCGCATGGCTGGCGCGCGAACTGCCCGAAGGGCCGTGGCTCTACCCCGAAGACCAGATCGCCGACCTGCCGTTACGGATGATCGCGGCCGAAATGACGCGCGAGAAACTGACGCTGAGGCTTCACCAGGAACTTCCCTATCAGCTTACGGTCGAAACCGAGAGCTGGCAGGAACGCAAGGACGGGTCGGTCCGCATAGATCAGGTGATCTACGTCGCCCGCGACGGGCACAAGGGAATCGTACTGGGCAAGGGCGGCGAGACGGTCAAGGCGATCTCACAGGCGTCGCGCGCCGAACTTGAGGCGTTTCTCGACCGCAAGGTGCATCTGTTCCTGCAGGTCAAGGTGCGGCCCGGCTGGCTGGACGAGGCCGAGCGCTATTCCGAGATGGGGCTGGATTTCCGGGATGGAAACGCGTGAGCAGGCTGGCGGCGGGCCTGTGGGTTCAGGCCTATCTGATGCGCCTGCAGATCGAGACCGTCCCGGCCTATGTGCTGGCCCACGGCGATGACACGGCGGGGGCGGTACTGATAAAGCTGAATCCGCTCGACGGCACGGCGAGGCTTTTTCAGCGGATCATGGCGATGGACGGATCGCGCCCGTGGGATATTCTGTCCGAGGGGCCGGAAGGCGAGATCGACGCGCTGATCGAACGCCAGCGGAAATACGACCCCGATATCTGGGTGATCGAGGTCGAAAGCCGCGCCGGGCGGCACATGCTGGACGAGCCGGGGCTGGAGTGACCGCCGATCCGGCCTCTCGCCCGGAAACGGGCGCGATCCGGCGGCGACAGGAGGTGCGATGGACTGGCGCGATGAAGGGACCCTGTTGACGGCGCGCCCGCACGGCGAGACCGCAGCCATCGTCGAGGTATTCACCCGCGCGCATGGCCGCTGCGCCGGCGTGGTTCGCGGCGGGGTATCGCGCCGGATGACGCCGGTCCTGCAACCCGGCGCCCAGTTGCAGGTCGAATGGCATGCGCGGCTGGAAGAGCATATCGGAACGTTCCGCGTCGAACCGCTGCGGTCGCGCGCCGGTGCTGTCCTGTCGGACCGCCGCGCGCTCTACGCCCTCGGGTCGGCCTGCGCGCTGCTGTCCTTCGTCCTGCCCGAACGTGAACCGCATTCCGGCCTGTACGAGGCGAGCCAGCACCTGTTCGATGCGCTCGGCACCGACATGCGCTGGCCGGGGCTCTACCTGATGTGGGAAAGGGCGCTGCTGGAGGAGATGGGCTTCGCGCTCGATCTTTCGTGCTGCGCGGTCACCGGGGCGACCGACGATCTGGCCTATGTCTCGCCGCGCAGCGGACGCGCGGTCAGCCGGGCCGGGGCCGGAGACTGGGCGGAACGCCTGCTGCCGCTGCCGCCGGCGCTGCGCGGCGAAGCACCCGCCGATCTGGCCGAGGTCGCGGCGGGGCTGCGCACAACCGGCCATTTCCTCGAAAGCCGGCTTGCACCGTCGCTGGGCGATCGCCCGCTTCCGCCGGCCCGCCACCGTTTCGTCAGCCTGTTCGACCGCCATGGGGAGCCGTCATGAAGAGCTTTGCCGAAATTCGCCGGATCGCCATCGCCCGCAAGGGCGAGCATGAGTTGGCCGCGCGCATGCCCGGGCCGCCGGAGCGGCCGCTGCGCGACCTGTCCGACGACCGGGTTCTTGCGGAATTCTCGCGTCGCATCTTTCAGACCGGGCTGAGCTGGAAGGTGGTCGATGGCAAATGGCCGGGTTTCGAGGCGGCCTTTCATCGGTTCGATATCGCGCGCAATGCCATGATGTCGGACGACGATCTGGATGCCCACCTGCGGGATACCGGCATCGTCCGCCATGGAGCCAAGATCCTCAGCGTGCGCGACAATGCGATATTCCTCGGCGATCTGGCGCGCGCGCATGGTTCGGCGGCGCGATTCCTTGCCGACTGGCCGGCAACGGACGCCATGGGGCTTTACGATCTGCTCGGGCGGTGCGGCGCCCGGCTCGGCGGGATGACCGGGCCCTATGCGCTGCGCGTTCTGGGCTACGACGGGCCGCTGCTGTCGAAATCGGTGGTGGCGGCGCTGAACATGGCAGGCGCGCTCGACGGCGCGGCAACCTCGAAAGCCGCCCGCGTCCGGGCGCAGGAGGCGTTCAACACCTGGCACGAGGAAAGCGGCGTACCCTATGCCGTGATCAGCCGCACGCTGGCACTCGCGGTTCCGGACTGAGGTCAGGTTCCTTCAACGCGCTTCAGCAATGCCTCGGCCGCCGCCTGTTCGGCGTGGCGTTTCGAGCCGGCCGTCGCGCTGGCGGTTTCGCCACTGGCGAGCCGCGCCTCGATAGTGAACCGCGGCGCGTGATCGGGGCCGGAGCGGCGTGTCTCGACATAGTCGGGCGGCGGCATGGCGCGGGCCTGTGCCCATTCCTGCAACGCGGTCTTGGGGTCGCGGGCCTGTTCCTCGGCGGCGTCGATCCGTCCGCCCCAGAGCCGCAGCACCGCGGCGCGCGCCGGCTCCAGCCCGCCGTCGAGATAGATCGCGGCGATCACCGCCTCCATCGCATCGCCAAGCAGCGCATCCTTCCTGCGCCCGCCCGACATCATCTCGGACCGGCCGAGTTTCAGCGCCGTGCCAAGGTCGATCTGGCGGGCGACATCGGCACAGGTCTCCTTGCGCACCAGCACGTTGTAGCGCGGCGCAAGCTGGCCCTCGTCGGCGAGGCGGTCGGCGCGGAACAGCGCCTCGGCGATGGTCAGGTTGAGCACCCGGTCGCCGAGAAACTCCAGCCGCTGGTTCGAAGGGCGCGTTTCGGTCGAAATCGACGGATGGGTGAGCGCCCGCACCAGAAGCTCCGGCCGGTGGAACGAATGGCCCAGCCGGCCCTGAAAGGCCCTGAGTTCAGCGGACAGCCTCACTCGACCCCCTTGAAGAAACGGTCGGCGCGCCAGGTCCAGACGAAAAACAGCGATTTGCCCGCCGACGAGAACATGATGCGGTCGGCCCGGCCGATCAGGTTTTCCGCCGGTACGAAGCCGACGCCGCGGGCAAGCTGGTTGACGCGGCTGTCGAGCGAATTGTCGCGGTTGTCGCCCATGAAGAAGTAATGGCCGTCGGGCACGGTGAAGACCGGCGTGTTGTCGGTGGGGCCGTTTCCGATGTTGAGGATGTCATGCGAGACCCCGTTGGGCAGGGTTTCGATGAAACGTTCCTTCTGGCAGACGCCCCCCTCGCCCACGGGCGCGTTGGCGCAGAGCGGCGGGCGCCCCTGCGATCCCTGCGGCTCCATCACCTCGTCGAAGGTTCCGGCGGGCTCCAGCCCGACCGGCTCGTCGTTGATGAACAGGACCCCGTTCTTCATCTGCACCCGGTCGCCCGGCAGGCCGATCAGCCGCTTGATGAAATCCGAGCCGTTGACCGGATGGCGGAACACCACGACATCGCCGCGCTCGGGTTCGCCGGAAAAGAACGTATCGTCGAGAATACGCCCCGAGATCGGGCAGATGCTGAACGGGCAGGAATAGCGCGAATAGCCATAGGCCATCTTGTTGACGAACAGGAAGTCGCCGATCAGCAGCGTATCCTTCATCGACCCGGAGGGAATCCAGAACGGCTGAAAGAAAAGCGTGCGGAAAACGACTGCGATCAGCAGCGCATAAACGATCGTCTTGATCGTTTCGACCAGCCCGTTCTCTGCCTTGTCCATGCCTGTCCCCTGCCTCGATCCGCCGCCCCTTTCGCGGGCCCGCGTTTCATGGTCGCGGCCGGACGGGGAGTCAAGCGGTCTCGGACCGGCAGGGCCGCGCCTCGATCACCACAAACGCCTGCGCCCAGGGGTGATCGTCGGTCAGCGTGACATGGACGATGGCTTCAAAGCCCGCCGGCGTCATCGCGGCGAGCCGTTCGCCGGCCCAGCCGGTCAGATGCATCACCGGCTGCCCGGTGGGCAGGTTGCTGACGCCCATGTCCTTCCACGAGATGCCCATGCGCAACCCGGTGCCGAGCGCCTTGGAACAGGCCTCCTTGGCCGCCCATCGCTTGGCATAGGTGCCCGCCACATCGTGCCGCGCTTCTGCCTTGCGCTGTTCGGTTTCGGTGAAGACACGGTTGCGGAACCGGTCGCCGAACCGCTCCAGCGTGCCGGCGATACGTTCGATATTCGCAAGATCGGTGCCGATGCCGAGGATCAAGGGGGGCCTCCTGTGTGGTGGTTCGATAATCGCTCCGGCAGGCCATGGAAAGGGCATTCGTTTCTGCGACTGAGGTTTGCGACTGCGGATAGCAGGAAGGCTGACCGCCTTGCGAAAGGCGACACCGAGCCCATTGTAACAAAAATCATGAGCGCGGAGACGGGTCGGCGGACGACCGCGGGGGGCCGCTGCTACACTGGAGGTCTTCACTTTATCGTGCCGTCACATCGAACGCCTGTTCGGTGCGCTACAGCGAGGAAGCGGCCGCCCGTGCGGGCGGTCGGCCGCTGGCCCGGCGGGGCTGACGCCCCTTGTTCCGGGCCGGGGCTGCCCTCCGAACGGCAGCAAAGTCCGCATCGCCGATTTTACCTTTGGTCGATCCTTGCGGCCGGTATCAGCCGACCGCAGCGGCGAAGCTGCCGCGGTAAAGCTGCGAAAGCTCGTTCAGCGGCGCTTGGGAATGGCCGAAACGCACCGCATCGCCATGGAACCGGCCGACGCTGTGCAGCGGCACGCCGGCCTTGCCGGCCTCGACCATCAGCGTCTCGGCCTTGTCGAAGGAACAGGCGACAAGATAGCGCGCCTGATCCTCGCCAAAGAGCGCTGCGGTATCGTCCGTATCGACGGCCACGCCGACTCCGGCCGCCTCGGCCATCTCGAAGGCGGCGAGCGCCAGCCCGCCATCCGAGATATCGGTGCAGCAATCGATCCATGGGCGGTTGGCGAGAATGAACTCGCCATGCGCGCGCTCGGCCGCAAGATCGACGGCGGGGGCATCGCCGTCCTCGCGGTTGAAAACCTCGGCAAGCAGGGCAGACTGGCCGAGATGGCTGCCCGCCGCTCCCAGCAGCAGCAGCACATGACCCTCGCGCGCCTCGCGCCCGATCAGTTGCGAAAGATCGTCGAGCAGTCCCACCGCGCCGATGGTCGGGGTCGGCAGGATCGGCTCGCCGTCGGTCTCGTTATAGAGCGAAACGTTGCCCGAGACGATGGGCATGTCGAGCGCCGCGCAGGCCGCGCCGATACCCCTGATGGCGCCGACGAACTGGCCCATGATCTCGGGCTTTTCGGGATTGCCGAAATTGAGGTTGTCGGTTGCGGCCAGAGGGCGGGCACCGACCGCGCAGAGATTGCGGAACGCCTCGGCCACCGCCTGCTTGCCGCCCTCGAACGGGTTGGCGCGCACATAGCGTGGCGTCACGTCCGAGGTGAAGGCCAGCGCCTTGGCGGTTCCGTGCACCCGGACGACGCCCGCACCCGCGCCGGGCAGGCGGACCGTATCGGCCATGACCATCTGGTCGTATTGCTCGTAGACCCAGGATTTCCGCCCGTAATTGGGAGAGGCTATCAACGCCCGGAGCCCGTCGAGCGGGTCGATCCCCGGAACCGGTTCCATCGCCGGGGCTGGCGGGGTTTCGATCCACGGCCGGTCGTATTCCGGCGCCGATCCGGCAAGCGTGGCCAGCGGCAGGTCGGCCACCACCTGCCCCTTGTGCTCGATCAGGAAACGGTCCTCGGCGATGGTCTCGCCCACGACGGAGAAATCGAGGTCCCACTTGTCGAATACCGCACGTGCCTCGGCCTCCTTTTCGGGGCGCAGCACCATGAGCATGCGTTCCTGGCTTTCGGAGAGCATCATCTCGTAGGGCGTCATGTCCGCTTCGCGCTGCGGCACGCGGTCCAGATCGAGGCGGATGCCGAGGCCCCCCTTGTCGCCCATCTCCACCGCCGAACAGGTCAGCCCCGCCGCGCCCATATCCTGAATGGAGATCACCGCGCCGGTGGCCATCAGCTCCAGGCAGGCCTCCATCAGGCGCTTTTCGGTGAACGGATCGCCAACCTGCACGGTGGGGCGCTTTTCCTCGATGGTTTCGTCAAACTCGGCAGAGGCCATGGTGGCACCGCCCACCCCGTCACGCCCGGTTTTCGCGCCGAGATAGACCACCGGCATGCCGACGCCGGAAGCCGCCGAATAGAAGATCGCATCCGCATCGGCCAGCCCGGCGGCGAAGGCGTTGACAAGGCAGTTGCCGTTA
>NZ_JBKEAE010000122.1:0-11098 GCF_047971885.1 Tropicimonas sp.
GCCGGTGCGCGAAATCAACTGGCTGGGTGACGAACCCTTCGTGTCGCACCCCGAACAGGAGATTTCTGTCCGGATCCGCTCGACACGACCGCCGCGCGCGGCGATCCTGCGCCCCACCGGCCCGACGACGGCCGAGGTCGAACTGCTGACACCCGAGGAAGGCGTATCGCCCGGTCAGGCCTGCGTCTTTTATCAGACCGGCGGCAGCCGGGTTTTCGGTGGCGGCTGGATCTGGCGTGGCTGAGCCGTCGCGACCCGGCCGACAACAGGGACGAGGGAGATCATGGCGCACAAGGTAATCATCATCGGTGGCGGCTATATCGGCTCGGAACTGGCGCAGGCGCTCGATCCGGTGGCCGAGGTCACGCTGGTCGAGCCGCGCGCGGCCTTCGTTCACGTTCCGGCGACGATCCGCGCGGTTGCCCTGCCGCAGGTGCTCGACCGGGCGATCCTTCCCTACGACCGGCTTCTCGGGCGCGGACAGGTGCTGCGCGCGCGCGCCCGCGCGGTGGGCACATTCGGCGTCCAGCTCGACGACGATCGCATCCTTCCGGCCGATTTCGTGGTTGTCGCCACCGGTTCGGGCTATGCCGCGCCATTCAAGCCGGCCGGGGACAATATCGAATCGCTGCGCGGCACAAGCCGCAGCGCCCATGCGGCGCTTGTCGCCGCGAACCGTGTGGCGATTGTCGGCGCCGGGGCGGTGGGCATCGAACTCGCCGGCGAGATAAAGGCGGCGATGCCGGCCAAATCCGTGACGCTGATCTCGGAAACAGCACAGCTTCTGCCCGACTACCCCGCCCGGCTGGGCCGGGAGCTTGGGCGCAAGCTCGACCTTCTGGGTGTGGAGGTGATTGCCGGGCATCGGGCCGAACGGCTTTCCGATATGCGTGCGCCCTTTGCCGGCGATCTGACGCTCGACGACGGGCGTATCGTCGCGGCCGATCTGGTCTTTCCGGTCATCGGCGCGCGCCCGGTGACCGACCTGTTCCAGACCCTGCCCGACGCGCGGTTTGCCCCTGACGGGCGGGTGCTGACCGACAACTGGATGCGCCCCTCGTCGTTGCCCAATGTCTTTGCCGCCGGCGATGCGGCCGCGAATGGCGACGCGATGACCATTGTCGGCGCCACCCGGCAGACACCGTGGCTGGCGCGGACCCTCAAGGCGCTGATCGCGGGCCGGCAACTGGGGCAGTTGCCGGGCTACAAGCCGTGGCACAAGCCGCCGATCCTGCTGCCGCTCGGCGAATATCTGGGCAATTCCTATCTGCCGGTCGGGGTTGTGGGCAACGGTCCGACCCGGCTGCTCAAGGGCAGGTCGCTCTTCATCCCGAAATACCGCAAGCAGTTCGGCCTGAACTGATCACCCCGGCAGCGCGTCGAGCACCGCCCGCGCGGCACGTAACCCGGGCGCCTCCTGCCCCCGGCCCAGCCGCTCCATCGTCACCCGCATCGCATCGATCTGCGCGGCAGGATCTGCCAGAACCCGTTCCAGAGCCGGCGCCAGAAGATCGGGCCGGCAACGGCTGGCAAGGAATTCAGGAACGGCGCGCGTTTCCGAAACAAGATTGACCAGCGTCACCGTATCGACCAGCAGCATGCGCTGGACATAGACCCGGCTGATCCAGGCACCGTCATAGGCGATCACCATCGGTGTGTCCGCCGCCGCCAGTTCGAGCGAAACCGTACCCGACGCGGCAAGCGCCACATCGGCCGCGGCAAAGGCGGCCCGTTTTTCGGCCAGCACTCCGTCCGGGCCCTGATCGCGCGGGTCGAGCAGGATCGGCGCGCCGGGCCAGCCGGCAATGGCCGCGGCCATTATCCCGGCCCGCGCCGCGACCGTCGGCACGACGATCCGCGCCTCCGGGCGCGCCTGAATGAAACGGCGTAACGTCTCCCCGAAGACCGGCGCAAGCTTTGCGATCTCGCCGCGCCGCGAGCCCGGCAAGGCCAGAACCAGCGGCGTATCCGGGGCGATGCCGTGCGCGGCGCGAAACGCCGCCGCCTCGGCCGGGCTTGCCTGGCGTTCGGCCACAACCGGGTGGCCGACAAAATCGCAGCGCATCCCCGCAGCCTCCATATAGGGTGGCTCAAAGGGCAGAAGTGCAAGCACCTGATCGATGTCGGGCGCCATCTTTTTCGCCCGCCCCGGGCGCCACGCCCAGACCGTCGGCGCGACATAGTGGACGGTGTGCTGGTCGGGGCGGCGCCTGCGCACCTGCCGGGCCAGCCTGAGCGAGAATTCCGGCAGGTCGACGGTGATCAGCGCGTCGGGCGCGAACGCCACCGCATCTTCGGCGGTCTGGTTGAGCCGACGCCGCAAATGGAGGTATTTCGGCAGGATTTCCGCCAGACCGGCCAATGTCAGCTCCGACATCGGGAACAGGCTGGTCAGCCCTTCGGCCTCCATCAGCGGACCGCCGACCCCGCGAAACTCGACATCGGGGCAAAGCGCGCGCAGCCCGGCCATCAGCGCGGCCCCCAGCTTGTCGCCCGAAGGCTCGCCGGCGAGCAGGAAGATCCGCATCAGCCCCGCTCCGGCGCGCGGACCCACAGGTACAGCCCCGCCGCGTCTGCCGCGGCAACGGTTTCCTTCAGGTCGAGAACCAGCACCCCGCCCGCCTCGATCACCACCCCCCTGAGACCCGCCGCGACCGCACCTGCAACGGTGCCGGGGCCGATGGCGGGAAGATCGACACGGCGGTCCTGCGTCGGTTTCGGCGCCTTGTAGAGCAGCCCGCCCCCGGGCAGACCGTCTCGCCGGCCGGCGAGCGAGGCCAGCATCCAGTCGGTTCCCGGCATCGCCTCGATCGCCAGCGCCTGACAATGCGCCACCACACAGGCCTGCCCGACATCGGCCTGCCCCATCGCGGCGACGATTTCCGCCCCGCGCGCGGCATCCGCCCGGTCGGATGCGTCGGGCCTGGCCCGCGTCAGCACACCGGCATCGGGCAACAGCGACGGCATGATTTCCTGCGCGGCGCGAACCTTCATTCCGTTCTCCTCGAACAACTCCAGCACCGCCCGCAGTGCACCATCATCCCCCTGGCGCAGCGCGGCGACAAAACGCGGGATCAGCGGCAGGGAGGCCAGACTGAGCCGCAACGGGTTCAGCCTGGGTCGCCGGATACCGCCGGCAAGGCAGACCTCGTCCACACCGCGCCGGCGCAATTGACGCACCAGAGAGCCGAGCGTTTCGAGCCGGAAGACGATATCGGGCGCAACCGGCCCTGGTGGCGTGTCGTGAAAGGCGCAATAGACCAGCCCCCGCCCCTCGCGCCGGACCTGACCGGCCAGCAGTTCCGGCAGACGCCCCCGCCCCGCGATCAAGGCGAGCACGGCCGCCTACTCCGGCATCATGAAGTTCCGGTCGGTATCGCCGGTAATGAACTCGACAACCGCCCGCACATATGCGTTCTCGGTCCCGGCGCCAAGCCTTTGCGCGCGCTGCTGGAACGTCCCGTCGCCCGACGCCAGTTCCCTGTAGGCGGCGCGCAATTGCTGGATGTCGCCCTTGTCGACGCCGCGCCGCTTGAGCCCGATCAGGTTGAGCCCGATGACGTGGCTCGACGGCGCCTGCACCATGGCAAAGGGCATCACGTCCTTTTCAACCTTGGCCAACCCCGAGATGATCGCGCCGCGGCCGATCCGCACCCACTGGTGCACGCCGGAAATGCCGCCGACGATCACGTCGTCGTCGATCTGGCAATGCCCGGCAACACCGACATTGTTGACCAGGATCACCCGGTTCCCGACCCGGCAATCGTGCGCCACATGCACACCGGCCATGAACAGGCAGTCGTTGCCGATCAAGGTGATGCCGCCGCCGCCCTCGGTGCCGGGGTTGATGGTCACATGCTCGCGAATGCGGTTGCGCGCACCGATCACAAGCCGCGTATCCTCGCCATGATATTTCAGGTCCTGCGGGATCTCGCCCAGTACCGCGAAGGGAAACACCACCGTGCCCGGCCCGATCTCGGTATTGCCGGTGACAACGACATGCGACTTGATCTCGACCCCCTCGCCCAGCACGACATTCGGACCGATGACAGCAAACGGGCCGATAGCGACCCCGGGGCCGATTTCGGCGCCTTCATCGATTACCGCGCGGGGATGAATCCGTGCCGTCTCGTGAATGGCCATCGCTCAGGCCTCCTCGTCGGACTTGGGAAACTGCAGCATGGCAGAGAACTCGGCCTCGGCCGCCAGTTCCCCGTTCACGATGGCCCGCCCGGCGAACCGTCCGATACGCGAGCCGGCACGCTTGGTGGTGACGTGAAGCTCCAGCAGATCGCCCGGCACGACCGGGCGGCGGAACTTGGCCTTGTCGACAGTGGTGAAGTAGATCATCAGCCGCTGTTCGACACCGCGCGACATCCCCGTCAGGATCGCCGAGGTCTGCGCCATCGCCTCGATCACCAGAACGCCGGGCATGATCGGATGACCGGGGAAATGGCCCTGGAAATGCGGCTCGTTGAAGGTAACCATCTTGATCCCCACCGCGCTCTGGTCGGGTACGATGTCGCGGACATGATCGACGAACAGGAACGGGTAACGATGCGGCAGGATTTTCTGAATGGTCGCATAGTCCGCATGCAGCAGCGGGGTCTCGGTTTCTGTCATCTGCTAGATTGCCTTGGCTTCGTGTTTCGGGCGCGCCCGCGTTGCCAAGCGTCCTACACGGCAGGCACCGCTACGGCAAGCGGACAAGGGCGCCCGGGCCACCCCTGGCCAGCGGTCGCGCCGGCTCTACTCGGGCAGCGCGGTACCGGGCGCTGGCGCGGCACCCTCGGCCGGCGGGGTATCGGGCGCGGTGGTCTCTTCGGGCGCCTCGGTGCCGGGGACAAGCGATCCGCCATCGCCGAGCAGCGCATCGATCCGCGCGATTGCCCGGTCGGTGATGTCGATCCGGTCGGAAGCCAGGATAACCGCACGCTCGTCGAGGATCGCCACCGCGCCGCTTTCAATGACCAGATCGGTCAGCACCGGCACGATCCGGGCGTTGAATTCGGTACGGGCCTGATCGCGGTTTCGTTGCAGGATGCGAATGCGGGCGTCCTGCCCCTCGCGCATGCTGGTGACCTTCTCGTCGAAGGCGTCCGCCAGCATGCGGAACTCCGCCGGCGGCAGGGTCTTGCGCTTCTCGGTCAGATCGCGCTCTTCGTCGGTCAGTTGCGCCGTCAGTTCGAGGTTGAGCGCGGCAAGCTCGCTCGATTGCGCCTCAAGCTCTTCCAGCACCCTTTGGCCGTAAAGCGACTCGGCAAAAAGCCGCTCCTGATCGAGCGTGACGATCTGCGCCGGCGCAGCGGATTGCGCCGGCACCGCCTGCTGCGCGGGTGCCAGCCCCGCCCCGAGCAGTGCCGCAGCGGCAACCAGCGCCGCAAGTGCGGAGCGCGCCGGCGCCTTCATCAGAACCGCGTCGAAACGGTGAACTCGAAGTTTTGCGGTTCGTCGTAGGATTTCATCGCGACCGGTTGCGAGAAGTTGAACCGCAACGGCCCGAGCGGCGTTTCCCAGAACAGCGAGACGCCCACCGACGAACGAAGATAGAAATCGTCATCCACCGGGTTGTTTCCGTCAGGCCCGCCGCTGGTGTTGTCCAGGCTCCAGACCGATCCGACATCCCAGAAGACACCGCCCAGAATGCCGTATTCCTCGGGCAGGCCAAGCGGGAAATCGGCCTCGAACCGCGCCACGGCGAAGTAGTTGCCGCCCAGAACGTCCTCGTTTTCGACGTTGCGGTCGCGGACACCGGCGCCGTTGGGCTCGAAACCGCGGATCTTGTTCGAAAGCTGATAGCGTTCGATGATCCGGCTGTCGCCACCGTAGAAGGCGATCGCGCCCGCTTCCAGTTCGGCGCGCAGGGTGATTTCCTCGTTCCAGATCGCCTTGCGCGCCCTGGCAAGCGCCTCGGTCTGGATGTAGCTCGCATCATCGCTGCGGTAGCCGAAATCCTGCCGGAACTGCAACTGGATCCCGGCCGTCGGATCGAGCCCGCCGGAAAGCGTGTTGTAGCTGAAGGTATAGCCGACCGCCCCGGCAAACAGGCCCTCCTCATCCTCGTCCTTCCTGACGATGTACGATGAATCCTCGTCGACGTCGAACACCTTGCCGTAGCTGGCATTCGCCCGCAGCGCCAGACGCGTGTAATCGCCAAGCGGGAAGCTGAAGCTCGGCTCGAAAAGGCCGCGGTCGGAGTTGTAATAGGCGTTGTCGTGATCGGTCGTCCGGTAGAACGTGTTGATCCCGAAACCCACATCGCGCCCGAGGAAGGACGGCTCGTAGAAATCGAAAACGAAGGTGGTGGTCGAATCCGTCGCCCCGGCCTCGAAGCGCAGTTGCTGGCCCCGCCCGAGGAAGTTCCGCTCGCTGAAGCTCAGGTTGAGGCCGACGCCGGTGTTGGTGCCGTAGCTTGCGCCGAAACCGATCGCACCGGTCGGCGTTTCCTCGACGTTCACGTCAACAACCACCTGGCTCGCGCCCGCGCCCTCGCGCGGCTCAACCTGCGTGTCGGCGAAGAAGCCGAGCGCGCGGATGCGGTCGGCGGCGGCGCTGATCTCGCGCGGGTTGAAGGGGTCGCCCTCGACCGTCCGGAACTGGCGCCTGATCACCCGGTCGAGCGTGGTGGTGTTGCCCTCGATGTCGATCCGCTCGACAAACAGATGCGGCCCTTCGGTCACGACATATTCGACGTTGATCCGCTGGTTCCGGTTGTCGCGCGTGATGCGCGGCTCGACCCGGATGAAGTTCAGGCTTTTCTTGACCGCCAGCCGTTCGAGCCGGGCGATATCGACGTCGATCGGCACCGGCGAATAGACGGCCCCCGACCGCAGCTTGACCGCCTTGCGGAAGTCCGAGGTATCGAGCCCGGCGATGGTGGAACTGACCGAGATGTTGCCGAAGCGGTAGCGCTGACCTTCCTGAACGTTGAAGGTCACCTGCCAGCCGCGCCGGTTGCGATCGAGCTCGGAGGCGACGCTGAGAATGCGGAAATCGATGAAGCCGCGCGAATGGTAGAAATCGGTCAGAAGCTGCTTGTCGAGTTCGAGACGATCCTCGACCAGCGTGTCGTTCTGGAACAGCAGGCGCAGCGCGCCGGCCTGCTTGGTGGCCAGAACCCGGCGCAGACGTCGCTCCGAATAGCTGCGGTTGCCGACGAAGGACAGGCGCTCGACCTCGCTCACCCGCCCCTCGGTCACTTCGAACACCAGATCGACGCGGTTGTCCGAACGGCGGATCACCTTGGGCGTCACGGTTGCGGCAAGCCGCCCCGACTGACGATAGGCGTCGGTCAGCTTGGCGGCGTCGGCCTCGGCCACCGAGGGCGAGAATACCCGGCGCGACCGCGAGCCGATAAGCTCCATCATCGCCTCGTCGTTGAGCCTCCGGTTCCCCTCGAAGGCGATCTGGTTGATGGTCGGATATTCCTGAACATTGATTTGCAGGGTGTTGCCACGCGGCACCAGTTCGACCTTTTCGAACAGGCCGGACCCGGCGATATTCTGATACGCATCGTTCAACTGGCCGGCGCTGACGGTCTGGCCGGCACCGATTCCCGCATAGCTGACAATGGTCGAGGTATCGACCCTTTCGTTGCCGCGCACGTCGACCCGCGAGAAGCTGTAGCTCTGCGCGTCGGCGACCAAGGCAAAAAACCCTGCGGAAACAAGCATCAGGGCCGACAGGGATGTCGCCGTCCTGCTGGAAATGCCGGTTTTTCTGCTCGTCCGGGCGTGCTCGATGATGCCGTCCGTTTTTCTTGTCTTCATGCCGACGCTCCCCGAAAGCGCAAATGTCCAACTCGTTGGGGCTTTGCTACCGGGGATCGAATATCTTGTCAAAACTCCATGTCGTCCCGCCATCATGTTGATCGGGCTGCAAACGGCGCCGCATGGGCCGGCGGCCGGTTCCGCGCCGGCGTTCCGGCGCAGGACGGATCAGGGGCAGAACAGATCGTTGCCGAGCGCAAAGACCATCAGCGTCAGCAACAGCGCCAGTCCCACCGACATCAGCACCCGCATCGCCCCGTCGCTTGGCGGGTGTCCGGCCACCGCTTCGTAGGCGTAGAACACCAGGTGCCCCCCGTCGAGCACCGGAATGGGAAACAGGTTCAGCAGGCCGACCGCCGTCGACAGGACCGCGATGAACCAGACGAAGTTTCCCAAGCCCTGGCTCGCCGCCGCGCCGCTGGTTTCGGCGATGCCGAGCGGCCCGCGCAGGTTGCACGACGAAATCGCCCCGGTGATCATGTGCCACAGTCCGGAAAGCGAGGATTTGGCGATGAACACCGTCTGGTCGACGCCAATCCGCAGCGCCTCGAACAATCCCGGCGATTCGGTTACCGGGGTGAACATCAGGCCGCCGGTCATTCCGATGAGCCAGCGGGTCTCGAACCCGCCGTCGGCGTCGGGCACGTCGACCCGGCGGGCGGCAAGTTCGGTTTCGATCACCTGTCCGTCGCGCCAGATATCCAGCCGCAGCGGCCTGCCACCGGAATTGCTGACGACATCCTGCAACTCCCCAAAGGCCATGACGGGCTGCCCGTCGATGGCCGTCACCAGATCGCCAATCTCGATCCCGGCATCCATCGCCGCCGATCCGGGCTGCAACCCCTCGACAAGCGGCGGGAAGGGGTAGCGCCCGGCAACCGTTTCGGTCCGCCCGCCCCGGTCGATACGGTAATCGACCGAAGGCGCGACGGGCAGATCGCGGATTACCTCGTAGAACGTGGCCAGATCGGGCGTCCCGGCCCCGTTGACGGCAAGTATCCGGTCGCCCGGCTGAAGCGACGCCTCGCCCGTCGGCAGCGCGCGCAGGTCGCCGACCTCGACCGGCTCCTTGGCGACACCCTGCCACAGCACAACGGCGGCGAAAAGCAGGATCGAAAGGATGAAGTTGAACAACGGACCGGCAACGAGCGTCGCCGCCCGCGCCCAGAGCGGCGCGCCGTGCAGCGTGTGCCGACGCGTTTCCTCGTCGAGCGCCTCATAGGCATCGGTCGCCTTGTCGCTGGCGCCGCTCGCGTCGCCCAGAAACCGGACGTAGCCGCCAAAGGGAAGCGCGGCCACCTGCCAGCGGGTACCGTGCCGGTCGGTGCGGCTCACCAATGCGGGACCCATGCCGATCGAAAACACCTCGGCATGGATGCCGGACCAGCGGCCGACGATGTAATGCCCGAATTCGTGAACGAAGACGATCACGCTCAGCGCGACCACAAAGGCAGCGGCAGTCCAGAGAACCCCCCCGAACTGGGGAATCAGCGTTGCAATATCCATAGGTCTCAGGCGTCCGTTCTGATCTGCGCCACGACCTGTGCGGCGCGTTCACGGGCCACATGGTCAGTTTCCATGACCTGATCAAGGCCCATCCGGTCACATTTCAGGGCATTTTCGCGATGCATGGCCTCAAGCGTCTCTTCGACGACCGCGGCCATGTCGGTAAAACGAATCTCGCGCGCCAGAAACGCATCGAGCGCCGTTTCCTTGGCGGCGTTGAAGGCGGCACCGGCAAGGCCGCGCAGGCGCATCACCTCACGGGCGAGCCGCAGGGCCGGCCAGCGGGTCTCGCTGGCCTCGCGAAAATCGAGCCGGCCGATCCGCACCAGATCGAGCCGCTCGACCGGCAGCGCGCGGCGCTGCGGATGGTTGAGCGCATAACCGATGGCATGGCGCATGTCGGGCGGCCCCACATGAGCCATAAGGGCGCCGTCCCTGAACCCGACCAGCGCATGCACAAGCGATTGCGGGTGGACCACCACCTCGATCTGTTTTGGCTTAATGCCGAAATATTCATTTGTTTCAATAAGTTCCAGCGCCTTATTGAACATGGATGCCGAATCCACCGTGATCCGCCGGCCCATGTCCCAGTTGGGGTGCGTTGCCGCCTGCTCCGGCGTGGCGCGCACCAGATCCTCGATCGGCCAGTCGCGGAACGCACCGCCCGACGCGGTCAGGATCACCCGCTCGACAGCGGCGATATCCTCACCCGCCAGCGCCTGAAAAACCGCCGAGTGTTCGCTGTCCACCGGCAGAACGGCCGCATCATGGGCGCGCGCAATCCGCAACAGCAACTCACCGGCGCAAACCAGCGACTCCTTGTTGGCAAGCGCCAGAGTGGCACCCTGCTCCACGGCGGCGAGCCCGGGCCGCAACCCGGCAGCGCCGACGATGGCGGACATGACCCAGTCGGCCGGTCTCCGGGCTGCCTCGACCAGCGCCTCCGGTCCGGCGGCCGCTTCTGTTCCACTGCCTGAAAGACGATCGGCAAGTCGTTGTTTAAGATCGGGAACCGCCGTTACCGCAATCTCGGCGTCGAGCGCTATCGCCTGTTCGGCCAGACGGTCGACATTGTGCCCCCCCGACAACGCGACGACCCGGAACTCACCGGGCGCACGCGCGATCAGATCGACGGTGTTTTC
The DNA here is from genome assembly GCF_047971885.1 of Tropicimonas sp. Classification (NCBI taxonomy): domain Bacteria; kingdom Pseudomonadati; phylum Pseudomonadota; class Alphaproteobacteria; order Rhodobacterales; family Roseobacteraceae; genus Tropicimonas; species Tropicimonas sp. Next base: position 10,418 of record NZ_JBKEAE010000122.1, read on the forward strand.
ACCAATCGAACCGGTCGATCCGAAAATCGAGACGCGCCTCATATCCGCACCTCGGGCACGTCGACCAGCAGCGACACCAGCAGCACGAACAGCGACGCGCCAAGCAGACCGTCGAACCGGTCGAACAGCCCGCCATGACCGGGGATCAGCGACGAGCTGTCCTTGACCCCCACTCTGCGCTTGAGCGCGCTTTCGCTGATGTCGCCCATCTGCGATGCGAACGACAGCAGTACCGAAATCCAGATCAGGTCGCGCCCGGCATCGGTGAAGGTCAGGAAGATCGCGCCAACCAGCGCCGAACCGATCCACCCGGCCAGAATGCCGGCCCATGTCTTCTTGGGGCTGATCGCCGGCCAGAATTTTGGTCCGCCGATGGCGCGCCCGGCAAAATACCCGGCCACATCGGTCACCACGACAACGGCCACCATCCAGAACAGCCAGGTTCCGCCATAGGTGTTGCGTGCCATCACCAGCCCCCAGCCGGCAACCGTGATGCCGAAGGCATAGAGGAAAAACGTCAGCTTTTCCCTTGGCATGGCGGCCGCCCCGACAAGCGCGGGAACGAACAGCAGCAGCAGATGCCAGTCGGGCCGCTGCGACAGCAGCCCCGAAATGACCGAGGCGCTGAACGCCGCCAGCAGCATCGAGCCGACATCCCAGCCCGGCCGGATCATCCGCGCA
>NZ_JBKEAE010000124.1:0-100700 GCF_047971885.1 Tropicimonas sp.
GACGCGCGGTTCCGGGCAGGACCTTGTCGACGATACCCTTGAGTATCCCTTCCATCTCGCCCAGTACCGCGTTTCGTGCTTCGTGATAGGTGAAGGACAGTTCCTGAAGATTGCCGGCAAATTCCGCTGAAATGCGACCCTGTTCGTCGGCATGCGCGGCCGCAGCATCGTCCCAGCCGGCGCGATAGCCGCTGTCGAAAGCAACCAGCCGCTCCTCTTCCAGCCGTGCCTCGGGATAGAAGGCCAGGAGCGGATCGGTTCCATCCATGGAATCGAAGCATTCCAGTTGAAGCGGGCGTCCCATCAGGCCCTCTCTTCCTCGTCGTCCATCCATGACCGGAGCACTTCGACGGTTTCGGTCCGGCGCTCGCGAATCATTTCGCGCAGGCGCTCAACCGGGTCGGCGGTGACGGTGCCGGAAGCGGGTGCGCCGGACGCATCGCGCCGCACGAGATTTCCGGCCGTCTGCGTGGGTAGGTCCGAATCGTCGTCGGCGATTTCACCGGTCAGCGCCTGCACGGAGGTGCTGTTGCCCGGAAGGGGCGATTGTGCGGCGCGGCCCGGGGGCGCGGCGGCGATTTCGCGTCTTGCCGGAAGCTCGCTGTTGGAAAGGATGGGGCGTACGACAAACAGCCCCAGCACGATGGCAACCGCCGCGAGCGTGCCGAGCTGGGCAAGAACAGTCAGATCCGGCATTCGCATGCCGCTTGCTGTGGCCGGCGTTCCCAGCGCCTCGACCGGTTCGAAAGCAAGCGATCTGATGGTGATCCTGTCGCCGCGGGCTTCGTCGAATCCCACCGCCGCGGCGATCAGTGCATGCAGGGTTTCAAGCTCTTCCTCGGTTCGCGGCACGATCTGTTCGCTGCTGTTGTCGCCGACGGCGCGGGTGCCGTTGACAAGAACGGCGACCGAAAGCCGCTTGATATCGCCGGGAACCCGCAGCAGTTCGCGCTGCGTTTCCGAAACCTCGTAATTCACGCGCTCGCGCGTTTCGCTGTCCTGGCTGGAATCCTGTCCGCCCCCGGCGCCGGCGTCGCCATCCGGCAGGTTGCTGGCCACCGTGACTGCGCCTCCGGACTGCCCGCTGGCCGAGGAACTGCGCTCTTCGGTATCGGTGCTGATGGCAACGCGCCCGCTGGGATCGAACCTGCGCTCGACAATCGATTCGCGTTCCGTGACAATTTCCAGACTTGTCTCGACAATGGCGTTGCCGGTACCGACCCGCGCCTCGACCAGCCGCAGGACGTTGTTCTTCAGCGCCTCTTCGCGCTTTCCCGTCGTGGACCGGGACGCCGGCGAGTCGGTACCGAGGACTGCGCCGGATTCCGCGTCTATCACCGACACGTTGTCGGGCCGGAGGCCGGCCACCGCCGAGGCGACGAGGTATCTCAGGGCGTTTCCCTGTGCCTCGTCCAGTGCGCCGCCCGCCGGGGTGACGAATACCGAGGCGGTAGGCGCGCTATTGCGCCGGAAACCCTGCGTGTCCGGGCTGGCTATATGCACCCGTGCCGCCCTGACCTGCGGGCTTGCGAGGATCGTCCTGGCGAGTTCCCCTTCCTTGGCGCGCCAGTAGGTGGCATCGAACATCTGCGAGGTGGTTCCGAATCCCGACAGGCCGTCGAGCAGCTCGTAGCCGGCGCTGCCGTTGGCCGGCAGCCCCTGCCCGGCAAGGATCATCCGCAACTGATCGCGGCTCGCGGCATCCACATAGATCGCATTGCCGCGCACCTCGTATCCCGTGCCGTTCTGCTCGAGGGCGGCGATGACCTCGCCTGCCGGGCCGGGTTCCAGGCCGCCATAGAGCAGTTCCATCCGTTCGGTGGATGCAATCCGCGACAGCAGCACAAGGGCCGCAAGCGTGGCAAGCGCGGCCACGGCAACCAGAATACGGCGGCGCAGATCCAGCGCCGACCAGGAATCGAGGACATTCTGCACGCAACACCTCCTGCGGGTGGCCATTCGGGCTCAGAGGGGCATGCTTGATCCATCTCGCTTAACAATCGGTTAGCCCTGGGCGGGTAACCAAGGCCGGGTGCAGCAAGGAGACCGTCATGGACGACGCAGCGATTCCGCAGGAGGCGGGCAAGCCCTCGAAACTGCTTCCGCTGCTGGCGGGGCTGCTGCTGTCGGCGCTTCTGGGCGGGGCGGCATTCTACGTAACCTATGCCGGTCTGTTCGATTCGCCTGAACGCGATGCGCCGAACGATCATCAGCCTCAAACGGTAGCGCAGGTCGATTTCCTGCCGCTCGATCCGATTCTCGTATCGCTCGCGGCGGGGTCCGAATCGCGGCATCTGCGGTTTCGCGCCGAACTCGAGGTGGTTCCCGGGCGGGCTCCGGAGGTCGAATCGCTGATGCCGCGCATTGTCGATGTGATGAACGGTTATCTTCGTGCGGTTGAAGCCGCCGATCTCGAACAACCGACGGCGCTGATCCGGCTGCGGGCGCAATTGTTGCGGCGAATCCAGCTTGTGGTCGGCGACGGCCGTGTGCGCGACCTGCTCGTTACCGAATTTGTCCTGAACTAGGAGGCCGGAATGGCATTGATCGCCGATATCCTGCTGATTGCCGGCGCTGCGGGCGCGGCGTTTTACTGTTATGTCCTTTCGCGCCGGCTGACACGCTTTACCGATCTGGAACACGGGGTAGGCGGTGCCGTCGCCGTGCTTTCGGTGCAGGTGGACGAGATGACAAAGGTCCTGTCCGAGGCGCAGAAATCCTCGCGCGGATCGGCCGATTCGCTTGCGGCGCTGACCGAACGGGCCGAAGGGGCATCAAAACGGATCGAACTGATGCTCGCGTCGATGCACGACCTGGGAGAGGGCCCGGAGGCTGCGCGACGGCCTCAGCAGGGAAGGGTGCGCCGCACCAGACGCACCAGGGCGGGCAAACGGCGCGAGGCGACCCGATGAGCCGCGCCCGGTCGCGCAAGGGCGGCAGCCGGCGGGTGTTGCTTGTCCTTTCGGCGCTGCTTGCCGGCTCCGGCGTTCTCAGGCTTGCCGGCAACACGGGTGTCGCCATTGCGCGTGAGTTCGAGGCAATTGCCTCGGCACCGAACCGGCCTGATGGCGAATCGCCCCTTTCCTGCGGGGCGGATGCCGATGTGGCGGCGGTTCTCGTCACGCTGCGCAAGCGATCCGAAGAACTTGACCGGCGCGAGGAGCAGATCGCGGGCCGCATGCAGGCGCTGCGGCTTGCGGAAACGGAAATCGAGTGGAATCTTGCGGATCTGGTCGATACCGAAAAAGCGCTCGCCGCCACGATGGCCCAGGCGGACGGTGCCGCCGAATCGGATATCGGCCGGTTGACCGCAGTCTACGAGAACATGCGGCCCAAGGAGGCCTCGGCGCTGTTCGAGGAGATGGACCCGAGTTTTGCGGCGGGTTTTCTGGCGCGGATGTCGCCCGATTCGGCCGCGGCCGTGATGGCAGGCATGGATCCCGGCGCGGCCTATACGGTGAGTGCCATTCTCGCCGGTCGCAATACCGGTGTGCCAAGCGAATAGGCGCGCCTCAGCGGATGTTAACCGCAGCCTGCCATCCTCGGGATGACACAGCCATGCGGGTGGAGTGCACGGATGATCGGAATCGTTGGAATTGTGGTGGTTTTCGCGATGGTGTTCGGTGGCTATCTCGCCGCCGGCGGCAAGATGGCGATCATCCTGAAGTCGATGCCCTACGAACTGACCATGATCGGCGGCGCGGCGGTCGGCGCGTTTGTCATTTCCAACGACCTGTCCGGGATCAAGCACACGCTCCGGGATGTGGGAAAGGTGTTCAAGGGGCCGAAATGGAAGCCGGCCGATTATCGCGATCTTCTCTGTCTGCTGTTCGAACTGGTCAGGCTGGCGCGGCAGAACCCCGTCGCGCTGGAAGAACATGTCGAGGCGCCGGCGGACTCCGCGATCTTTGCCAGATATCCCAGGATTCTCAAGGACGGCGAGGCGGTGGATCTGATCTGCGACACGCTCCGCTCGGCGTCGATGAACTATGACGATCCCCATCAGGTCGAGGAGGTTCTGGAAAAGCGCATCGAGGCAAATCAGGCCCATGCCCTTCATGGAAGTCATGCGCTTCAGACCATGGCCGATGGTCTGCCGGCGCTGGGCATCGTTGCTGCGGTGCTCGGCGTCATCAAGACGATGGGCTCCATCGACCAACCGCCGGAAATTCTCGGCCGGCTGATCGGTGGCGCGCTGGTCGGGACGTTTCTGGGGGTGTTTCTGGCCTATGGGATCGTTGGCCCCTTCGCGGCGAAGGTTCGTGACGCCACCGTCGAAGATGCGCATTTCTATCAGTTGATCCGCGAGGTTCTGGTCGCCAATCTTCACAGTCATCCGCCAAATATCTGCATCGAGGTAGGCCGGCAGAACACGCCCAGCCATATCAGGCCGAGTTTTGGCGATCTCGAGGAGGCGCTGAAGGAAGTCAAACAGAAGGAAGCCGCCTGATGCGCCGGCTGGCGACCCTCGGGTTGGCGATACTGGCGGCAACGGGCGCCAACGCGGAAAACGTGCGGGTGCTGTCGGGTGAGCATGACAATTTTTCGCGAATTGTACTCGTCTTTGCCGAGCCGACCGGATGGCGCAGCGAGAGGACCGAAACGGGTTTTTCCGTCACGTTCGAACGTTCCGGCCTTTCGCTCGATTTGTCCCGGGTGTTCGACCGCATCCCCCGCGACCGTCTCTCGGATGTCGGCTTCGACGCGAAGAGCGCCACGCTCGATCTGAAAAGCGACTGTGCCTGCGTGCTAGAGGTCTTTCTGGCGGGAAATAACACGGTTGCGCTCGATATCAGGTCGGCTCCCGAGGCCGTTGCGGCAGTGCAGCCAACCACCCCCGCTCCCGTCGCATTTCCCTTCGGACGCCCGGGCGCGAAAACCGTCTGGCGGTTCGGCGAGGGTGCGGGCACACCCGATGCCACGGTTCTCCCGGCAGAGGCAGCATTGCCCGAGAGGGGTCTCGCCGCTGTCCCACCGCGCCTGCCGCCGCATTACGCCGCCCTGGAAAATAGGCTTGCCAACGAACTGGCGCGTGCTGCGTCCCAGGGTCTGGCGCAGATGACCGTCCCGGTTGCGCCACCCGAAACGGGTGACGCGGGCGCTTTGCCGGTGGCCGGTCATCTGCGCGCCAGAACGGTGTTCGAAATGATCGGCCGCGATTCGCCGGTCGCCGCTTCGCTGGAGTCGACGGCGCTCGACTGTCCGGTCCCGGGAAGCCTGAACCCGAATGGGTGGACCGGCGCACAGGGTTTTGCCGAGGCGATGTCGGGTCTGCACCTGGCCCTGGCTCGGGATGTCGACCGGATGGACAGGGGCGCCCTGCAACGTCTCGCGCGTGCTTATCTTGGCTTCGGGTTCGGGGCCGAAGCGCGGGCGATCCTGCGGCAATGGGGCGAGGGGAGCCTCGAAACCCGCCAGTTCGAGGCGATTGCCGATATCGTCGATCTCGGCATTGCGGCGGATCCGGCGCCGTTTCACGGTCTGGAACGCTGCGACGACGATACTGCGGTCTGGGCAGTGATGGCCGCCGCAGATGCTGCGAACCTCGAATCGGTCAACACGCGGGCGATCATGGAGAGTTTTTCCGGGTTTCCGCCGCATCTGAGGCGCCTGCTCGGCCCCGGTCTTCAGGAACGGCTGAACGCATCGGGCCACGCCGATGCCGCCGGCGCGATCGGGCGTGCGGCCGCTCGTGCCCCCGGCCTGCCGACCCCCGAAATGATCTATCTCGAGGCAAGCCGCGAGATCGTCGCCGGCCCGTCGGCCGAGGCCGCCGGCCGTTTGCAGGCGCTGACTGCGGAAAACGATGACATGTCGGTCAGGGCCATGGTGACGCTGCTGCGCAATGCGGCACCGCCGTCAATTGGCCCGGAACAGATGGAACTGGGCGAAGCGATGGCCTTCGAGAACCGCGGGACGCCGGTGGAACCGGAGTTGCGGGAAGCGCTGGCAATTGCCGCCGCGAGGATCGGCGCGTTTGGCGATGCCATCGGGTACTGGACGCAACTGGATGACCGGGAAGGGACCGACCCGGTGCTTTCGTTCCTTGTCGAGCGAATTCTCGCGGCACGGGACGATGTTCATCTGCTGGCGGTGGCGCAGATGCTCACCTCGGGGGCCGAAACCGCAAGTCTGAACCGGCGGGTCGCGACAGATGCGGCGGCGCGTCTTGCCCGGCTGGAGATGGCGGAGCTTTCCGAGGCCATGTTGCGCCCCCATCGCGAAAGCCGTGACCTCGAGATCAGGCAGATTCACGCGGAAATCGCGCTGCTGCGCGGCGCCTATTCGATGGGTCTTTCGCTGGTGGCCGGTGAAACCGATCTGCGCAGCCTCGAACTGCGGGCGAAGGCGCTTTCCGCCCTTGGGGACCATCACGCCGCATCGGCACTGTTCGAGGAACTCGATCTGACTGAAAACGCGGTGCGCGAGGCATGGATGTCGGGCGATCCGGAACTGTTGCGCAGGTTCGGCGCAACCGATCTGGCCGATCTGGCCGGTCTTTCGCGGATGCGCGCCGAAACCGAACCACAGGATGCATCGAATCCCGTCGAAACCGGTTCCGTAACGCTGAAAGGTGCCGGTGCGAAGTTGCAGCGCAGTCAGGCAGCCCGCGCATTGATCGGAACGGTCCTTGCCAGCGATCTGGCGGGAGCAAGCGAAGCGCGCGTGAACGGGACACGGTAACAGCCCGTCAAGATTCATCACCTAGGAAGGCAGAGGTCAGCCAGAAGGGTAGTCCGATGACAGCGATTCCAGACGGCAGCATGCAGGTTTGTCGCCGGACGGCCAGGTGGGCCTGTCTTGTCGCGCTTGTTGTCGCAACGGGCGTGACGACAACAGGTGCGCAGGTAGATGCCGGCGCCAATCCATGCACCAAATGGTCGGACGTTGCCGCTTCCGAGGCAGGCGTTCCGCGCGAGTTGATGCGTGCGGTGGCGCTGGTCGAAAGCGGGCGTGGCGCCGGTGCCCGTCGCATGCCGTGGCCATGGACCGTTCACGCCGACGGCCGGGGCATGTGGTTTCCGGACCGCAAGTCCGCCGAGGTATTCGTCAGGCGCCGGTCGGCGGGGGACGATCCCAATTTCGATATCGGCTGTTTTCAGCTGAACTACCGCTGGCATGGTGACAGGTTCCCTACAGTCGAGTCCATGCTCGATCCCAGGGAAAATGCCGAATACGCGGCGCGCTTTCTGTCGGGGCTGTTTCAGGAACTGGGCAGTTGGGAAGCCGCTGCCAGAGCCTATCACTCGCGGACCCCGGAACATGCCGACCGGTACTGGCAAAGGCTGGCCGGAGTATTACAGGGCAAAAACAGGGAGCGGACGGGGGAGGACGCCGGCATGTCCAGGCGCCTTCGTCGGGCGCCCGTACCATCCGCCACCCGGACCCCGGGCAGCGTGCTGGCGCTTGACCGGAAGTCCCGTGCAATGCCGGCGCACGGATCGCTTGCCCTCGTCAGCCGGAGCGCTGGCCCGTCGCTTTTTGCGCGGGGTACAGAACGTTGAAACCTGCGGTAAAAGACCTTTTCAACCCGACCGTTCTTCTGACGATCGCGCTGATGGCCGTTATCGTGATGATGGTCCTGCCCATGCCTGCCTGGGTGCTCGACGTCGGGCTTGCGATTTCGTTCTCACTCGCCATTCTCATCTTCACGGTGACCCTGTTCATCGAGCGTCCGCTCGATTTCTCCGCGTTCCCCACCATTCTTCTGGCGTCGCTGATGCTCAGGCTCTCGCTGAACGTTTCCTCGACCAAGCTCATCATCGGGCAGGGTCACACCGGAACGGACGCCGCCGGCAATGTGATCCAGGGCTTTGCGATGTTCGTGATGGGGGGGAGCGTTTTTCTCGGGCTTGTCGTCTTCTGCGTCCTGATGATCGTCAATTTCGTGGTCATCACCAAGGGCGCCACCCGCATGGCCGAGGTCGGGGCGCGTTTCGCGCTCGACGGCATGCCCGGCAAGCAGCTTGCCATCGACAGCGACATGTCGGCGGGCGCCATCGATCACGCCGAGGCCAAGCGCCGGCGCGAGATCGAACAGGCGGAAACCACCTTCTTCGGATCGCTCGACGGGGCATCGAAATTCGTCAAGGGCGATGCCATCGCGGGTCTGCTGATCACCATCCTGAACCTGATCGTCGGGCTGACGATGGGGCTGGCCGTCCACCACATGCCGATCGGCCGGGCGCTCGAAACCTATGCGATCCTGACGGTTGGAGACGGGCTCGTCTCGCAGATCCCGGCAGTGATCATCTCGGTCGCTTCGGCGCTGCTGCTCGCGCGGGGCGGCGACAAGGGCGCAACCGATCTGGCGGTATTTTCACAGCTTGGGCGCTACCCTTCGGCGCTTGCGACCGTCGGTGCGCTGATGCTGGTCTTCGCGGCCGTGCCCGGCTTTCCCACACTGCCGTTTCTCGCCGGATCGACGGCGCTGTTCGCTGCCGCCTTTCACGCCCGTCGCAGGCAAGAGCGCAAGCAGAGCGAAAAGGCCGGGGATGCCTCGCGCCCGGATCCCGCCACACGATCGCGCTCGATCGGCGATGTTCTCGATCTCGACGACATTCACCTCGAATTCGCGCCCGATCTGGTTTCGATGGTGCTCGACCCGGCCACCGGTCTGGATACCCGTATCGGCAACATGCGCAACCATGTCGCGGAGTCCTATGGTCTCATCCTGCCCGAGATCAGGCTGACCGATAATGCTGCGCTTCCGCCGGGGCGCTATTCCATCCGCATTCACGGCGTCGTTCAGGCCGGGGACCGGCTGCAGCCGGAGCGGCTTCTGGCGTTGCGCTCGTCGGAAGCGCAGGTACTGCCCCCGGGAGACGATGTGAAGGAGCCGGTCTACGGCGCCCCGGCACGGTGGATTCTTCAACCCGACAGGGAGACGGTGGCTCTGGCCGGAACCACGATCGTGACGCCGACCGAGGTGCTGGCAACCCATCTTCTCGAGGTAGTCAAGCAGAACTTCCCGCGCCTGCTGACCCTGAAGGCGCTGCGCCGGCTGCTGAACGAGATGACAAATCTGTCGGACGCGGCGCGCGCCGAGGCGAACCGCAAGCTGATCGACGAACTTGTTCCGGAACGCGTTCCGGTGGATCTGTTGCTTTCGGTCCTGCGGCTGCTGCTGGAAGAGCGCGTTTCGATCCGCAACATACCCCTGATCCTCGAGGCGATTGCCGAAGGGCGCGGCGGGCTGGGCACCGCCGAGGCGATCTGCGAGCATGTGCGGCAACGGCTCGGGTTTCAGATCGTGTCGGAACTGCGCCGCCATGACGGAACGCTGCCGCTGATCCAGCTTGCCCCCGAATGGGAGGATCGCTTCATCGCCTACCAGATAGACGGAGCGGCCGGACAGGAGGATGTTGCGCTGCCGCCGGACGATTTTGGCCGCCTTGCCAGCGGTGTTGCCGACCGCATGGCGCGCGCCGCCGAAAACGGCGTATACCCGGCACTGATAACCTCGACACGCCGGCGCAGGTTCCTGTCCAACGTGCTGGGTGCAAAGGGCATCAATTCGCCGGTCCTGTCCTTCGAGGAACTCGGCTTCGATGCCCGTCCCGCCATGGTCGGAACGGTGCCCGCTTGAACGGGGATCTTGCCGCCCTTCTCGACCTTGGCACCGCCGCCGTTCTGCATGGCGCGGCAATCTTCGTTCGCATCGGGGCAGGCCTCGTGCTGCTTCCGGCGCTTGGTGAGACCACGGTATCGGTACGGGTGCGGGTGTCGCTTGCGCTGGCACTGACGGTGTTCGTCGGTCCGGCGGTTCCGGCCGGCCCGGCGCCCGACGGTTCCGCCGAAATGGTCAGGCTGCTGTTCACCGAATCGCTGATCGGCCTTGCATTCGGGTTCGCCTTCCGCGTCATGGTCAATGCCCTGCAGATGGCCGGCTCGATGATCGCGCAATCGACCTCGCTGTCGCAGCTTTTCGGCGGTGCGGGTGGCGAGCCGCTTCCGGCCGTGGGCCATCTGCTTGTCATCTCCGGCCTGGCGCTTGCCATGCTGACCGGGCTTCATGTCACGATCGTCGAACGTCTGATCGAAAGTTACCACCTCTTCCCCGCCGGCACGCCGCTTGCCTCCGGACAGACGGCGGAGTTTGTGGTCGGGCACGTGGCGCGGGCATTTTCGCTTGCCTTCTCGCTCGCAGCGCCGTTCGTGCTGGCGGCTTTCATCTACAACCTTGCACTGGGCGCAATAAACCGTGCGATGCCGCAACTCATGGTCGTGCTTGTCGGCGCGCCGGCGATCACCGGGGCCGGGCTGGTGCTGCTTGCGGTCGCCTCGCCGGTTCTGCTCCACGTCTGGCTCGGTACGCTCGCGGCGGTTGCGGCCGATCCGTTCGGAGCTTTCTGATGGCTGCCGAACAGGACGACAACAAGCAGCACGAACCGAGCCAGAAAAAGCTCGACGATGCGCGCAAGAAGGGCGAGATACCGAAATCGAACGATATTTCGGTTGCGGTTTCCTATGCGGGTTTTCTGCTTGTCGCGGCGACCTTCGGCGGCGGGTCTGTTTCGGGTCTCGGGGGTGTTGGCCTGTCGTTCATCGACCCGGTTCGGGGCTTCCGCGCCGCTTTCATCGACCGGATGACTGTGCCGCCATCGTTCGATCTGCTGGCACAGCTTGGCCGGCTGGTGCTGCCCGCGCTGCTGCTGCCGGCGATTGCGGTGCTTGCCAGCCTGCTTTTCCTGCGCGCGCTGGTCTTCGTTCCGGACAAGCTGCGCCCCAGATTTTCGCGCATTTCGCCCCTGAGCAACGCGAAGAACAAGTTCGGCCGCTCCGGTCTGTTCGAATTCTGCAAATCGGCGGCAAAGCTTGTTCTGATCTCGGGGATCATGGCGATGTTCCTGTGGCGGAATGCCGAACAGCTGGTCGGCGCCACGATGCTGCCGCATCTTGCGGTTGCGACGCGGCTGGGGCGGCTTGCCGTCGAGTTCCTGTCGATCCTGGTGGTTCTTTTCGGGCTGATCGGGGCCATCGATCATTTCTGGCAGGTTGCCGAACACCGCCGGCGAAACCGCATGTCGCAAAAGGAACTGCGCGACGAGATCAGGGAATCCGAGGGCGATCCCCACATGAAGCAGTCCCGCCGCCGCCGGGCGCAGGAGATTGCGCTCAATTCGATGTTGTCGGAGGTGCCGGCCGCGGCAGTCGTGGTGGTGAACCCCGAACATTATGCGGTCGCACTCAAGTGGGAGACATCGTTTTCCGGCGCACCGATCTGTGTGGCCAAGGGGGTGGACGAGATCGCGGCGCGCATCCGCGAGATCGCCAGTGAGAACGGCGTACCGATTCATCGCGATCCGCCCTTCGCGCGCGAGCTGCATGCGACCACCGATCCGGGCGACGAGATACGGCCGGAACACTACAGGGCAGCGGCGGCGGCGATCCGTTTTGCCGAGAGGATGCGGAAGATCGCCCGCGGAAAGATGACGGAGCGGACCGATGCAAAGCCGCGCTAGGGAATTGTCACGCCTGCAGCAGATCGCCGAGGCGGTCTGGCTGGGCAAGAGTCAGGACCTGCGCCGGAAGGCCGCCGAGGAGCGCGAGGTCGCGTGCAAGCTCGCCTCGCTGGCCGATGGCAAGCGGATCAGCATCGCCAACCTGTCGGCGGCAGGCAGCGACGGGGCACAACTGGCCGCAACCGCGCGCTGGATGCGCTGGGCGGAACGCGAGCGCCAGCGCCTGAACCGCGAACTGGCAAGGCTCAGGGCGGAGAAGCTCGATGTTCAGCAGCGTGCGCGGGCGTCTTTTGGCCGAAACAGCGCGGTGGAGAAGCTGATCGAGCTTGACCGTCGAAAGACGGCGCAACGGCGTAATCGGGCATAGGACGCCATGTCCGGGTTTCTTTGCAGGTCTGGTCACGGCCGTCAGCGCGCCGCCCCCTCCAGTTCTTCGAGCCCCTGCATCGGCGGGGCATCGGGATTGTTGATCGCCTGAATCGCCGCCTGCGCGAGAAAAACGCCGGCGCGATAGACGTTTTCCGGTATCACGATGATGTCCTTGCGGATGACGCGCAGGAATGGCACCGCCTCTTTCGTCAGCACCCGAACCTCCTGTTCGACGGAGCGGCCACCGTCCTCGATCGCGGTCACAGCGGCGATCGCGGCGGTCGACGAGGCGGTGATGACCGCGTCCACCTCCGGCTTCTCGGCCAGCCACCGCGCGACACTTTCCTTTACCTCCCAACTGGGATTGTCGCTGGAAACAGTGGTTTCGAGATGCAGATCGACCCCGCATTTGCCGGCCTCGTGCCGGGCGCCATGTATCATGTGCCCGCCATAGGTCTGGTTCGGCGGCCCCGGGACAAGGACGATCGAGCGGCGCCCGAGAGCGGCAAGCCTGCGCACGGCCATCCGCCCGAAGGATTCGTTGTCGAAATCGAAATATGAATGTTCGGCACCGAGTCTGGTCCGGCCATGGGTGGCAAAGGGAACGCCCCGCTCCAGAAGGTATTTTACCCGCGTGTCCTCGGGGGTGGTCTGATTGAGCAGGATCGCATCCGCCGACCGGGTTTCGACGAGATAGGCAACCGGCTCCATGGGGTCCTGATCGGGAAAGTAGGGCGTGATGTTGAGATGGAAGCGGGTGCCGCGCAGCCCCTCGGCTATCGACGAAATAAGCTGTGCGGTGTGGTTCATTATCTCGTAATGGGTGGCGAGCACGAGGCTGATCACGTTGGTGCGCCCGGTACGCAGCCGCACGCCGGCGCGATTCGGAACATAGCCGATCTCCTTGGCGACCTGGCGGACGATCCTCTTGGTCTCGTCGCCGATGTCGGGTGCGTCATTTAGCGCACGCGAGACGGTTGTCACGGCAAAGCCGCTCAGTCGCGAGACTGTCCTGAGCGTCGGCTTGCCACCCTTGTCCGGTGGTTGCGATACGTTCGGTCCTGTCCTTTTCGCCACAATTTCCATCCGTTTTCGCGGTTCGGCCCGGGAACTCGCAAGGTGCATGCCGGATCCGCAGATATCCGGCAGCCGCAACGCAACTATCGTAAATTCCAACAGTGAACCCCGTTTGAAAGTTTCTTGCAATGGAAATCTGTATCGTTACAGTGCCGCCCACAGTGATTCAGCTCCAGGGAGGAGAATTGTGAAGACAATCACCGGAATTCTGGCCGCGACCGCGCTGACCGGCGCCAGCGCGGCATATGCCGTCGACCTCGAGGTGACCCATTGGTGGACATCCGGCGGCGAGGCTGAAGCCGTGAGGGAATTTGCCAAGGCGTTCAACGAACAGACCGAACACACATGGGTCGACGGCGCAGTGGCCGGAGGCGGCAATGTCGCGCGGCCGATTTTCGTCAGCCGTATTCTCGGCGGCGATCCGATGGGTGCGACGCAGTTCAACCACGGCCGCCAGACCGAGGAACTGATTCAGGCCGGGCTGATGATGGATCTGACCGATGTCGCCGAGGCCGAGGGCTGGAAGGATCTCGTCAACCCGCCGTCGCTTCTCGATGCCTGTACGCTCGATGGCAGGATCTACTGCGCCCCGATCAATATTCACTCGTGGCAGTGGATGTGGTTGTCGAACAAGGCGTTCGAGGATGCCGGCGTGCCGATACCCACCAATTGGGACGAATTCGTCGCCGCCGGTCCGGCGCTGGTCGCCGCAGGCAAGATACCGCTGGCGATGGGCCAGCAGCCATGGCAGCAGGGCGGTGCGTTCAACGTGATCTTCACCGCAGTCGGCGGCCCGGAACTGGCCGAGCGGATCATGGGCCAGAAGGATGCCGAAGCGGCCCGCAGCCCCGAATTCCTCAAGGTATGGGAAGCGGCGGCACAAGCGCGCGAACTGTCGGCCAACTCCAACGTGCAGGACTGGAACCAGGCCACGAACCTTGTCATCACCGGCCAGGCGGGCGGCCAGATCATGGGCGACTGGGCGCAGGGTGAGTTCGCGCTTGCCGGGCAGAACGCCGGCGACGATTACACCTGCCTGCCCGGGCTCGGGCTCCAGGACGTTCTGGATACCGGGGGCGATGCCATCTATTTCCCCGTCAACAGGGATCCGGCGGTGACCGCAGCCCAGAAGGAGCTTGCGGCGCTGCTGCTGAAACCCGACGTGCAGGTGGCTTTCAACGAGAAGAAAGGCTCGATGCCGGTGCGCGGCGACGTCGACATGGCAAGCGTCAACGAATGCATGAAGAAGGGCCTGGACCTTCTGGCGCAGGGTGGATCGGTGGTTGTGCCATCGATCGAGCTTCGGCTGTCGGCGGATACGATCGCCGAGATCAACGATCTGGTCACTGAATTCTGGTTCGACCCCTCCTATCCGCCGGAAGAGGCGCAGGAAGTCTACGCCGACATCATTTCGCGGGCGAAATGATCTGACGACTGCGGACCCGGCCCCTGTGGCCGGGTCTTCGTTCCAGAAACCGACTGGACTCCAGAAACCCGACTGGCCGGGAGAATGTCATGAGTACTGCCGAAAGCTCCGCCGCGGGGACGGGGAAGACGAGCCGTCCGCCCGCACGACTTCTGAAGAACCTTACCGCAAAGATCGCCGCGATCCCGATGATGCTGACAGCGCTTGTTGTCTTCGTCGGCTGTACCGTCTGGACGGTCTTTTATTCCTTCACCAGTTCGGGGCTTCTGCCCTCGCTCGATTTTGTCGGTTTCGATCAGTACGACCGGCTCTGGGGCACCCGGAGGTGGCTTGTCTCGATCAACAACCTGGCGATCTATGGTGCCTGCATGCTGGTCTTCAGCATGGTCATCGGCTTCACGCTTGCCGCCCTGCTCGACCGCAAGATCCGGTTCGAAGGCGCGTTCCGCACCATTCTCCTCTACCCCTTCGCGCTCAGTTTCATCGTTACCGGTCTTGTATGGCAGTGGATTCTCAACCCCGACCTCGGCGTGCAGCACGTGGTGCGCAGCATGGGCTGGGAGAGCTTCAATTTCGACCCGCTCTACAATGCCGATATCGTCATCTACGGCATCGTCATCGCCGCGCTCTGGCAGGGAACCGGCCTGATCATGGTGATCATGCTCGCCGGTCTGCGCGGTATCGACGAGGATATCTGGAAGGCCGCCCGCGTCGACGGTATCCCGGTGTGGAAGACCTATGTCTTTGTCATCGTTCCGATGATGCGGCCGGTCTTCGTGACCGCGCTGGTGATGATCGCCAGCGGCATCGTCAAGGTCTACGACCTTGTGGTGGCGCAGACCTCGGGCGGGCCGGGTATCGCCTCGGAGGTGCCGGCGAAATACGTCTACGACCGCATGTTCGGCAGCCAGAACCTCGGCCAGGGTTTTGCCGCATCGACCATGATGCTGCTGATGGTGGCGATCATCCTGATCCCCTGGGCCTATCTCGAATTCGGAGGGAAGAAACGTGGCTGATGTGACCGCCTCCGCCGTGCCCGCGACCGGAATGGTCGACGGACCGCGCGGCCCGAAACCGACCCGCGTCTTCTCGCGCCGCAACATCATGCTCTACGGCACGCTCATCGTGGTGGCGCTCTACTACGCGCTGCCGCTCTACGTGATGGTCGTGACCTCGCTGAAGGGCATGCCCGAGATCCGCATGGGCAACATCTTTGCCCCGCCGGTCGAGATCACCTTCCAGCCCTGGGTCAAGGCCTGGGCCGAAGCCTGCACCGGGATCAACTGCGACGGGCTTTCGCGCGGCTTCTGGAACTCGGTGCGCATCCTCGTGCCGTCGGTGGTGCTGTCGATCGCCGTGGCGTCGGTGAACGGCTATGCGCTGATCAACTGGAAGTTCAGGGGATCCGAGGTGTTCTTCACCATCCTGATCCTCGGCGCGTTCATCCCCTATCAGGTGATGATCTATCCGATCGTGATCCTGCTGCGCGAGATCGGCCTTTACGGATCGCTGTGGGGCCTGATCGTCGTGCACACGATCTTCGGCATGCCGATCCTGACCCTGCTCTTCCGCAACTATTTCGCCGCCGTTCCCGAAGAACTGTTCAAGGCGGCCCGCGTCGACGGCGCCGGTTTCTGGGGGATCTATTTCCGGGTGATGCTGCCGATGGCACTGCCGATCTTCGTCGTGGCGATGATCCTTCAGGTTACCGGCATCTGGAACGATTTCCTGTTCGGCGTGATCTACACCAAGCCCGAAATCTACCCGATGACGGTTCAGCTCAACAACATCGTCAACTCTGTTCAGGGCGTGAAGGAATACAACGTCAACATGGCGGCGACGCTGCTGACCGGGCTTGTGCCGCTCTTCATCTACTTCGTTTCCGGCAAGCTGTTCGTGCGCGGCATCGCTGCCGGCGCCGTGAAGGGATAATCACCATGCACTCTGTTTCCATCCGTTCGCTCGACCTTCACTTCGGCGCTGTCAAGGTGCTGCAGAATCTCGATCTCGACATCCACGACGGTGAGTTTCTGGTGCTGCTCGGCTCGTCGGGCTGCGGCAAGTCCACGCTGCTCAACTGCATTGCCGGGCTGCTCGATGTCACCGACGGCCAGATCTTCATCAAGGACCGCAATGTGACCTGGCTGGAGCCCAGCGAACGCGGCATCGGCATGGTGTTCCAGTCCTATGCGCTCTACCCGCAGATGACGGTCGAGGGGAACCTATCCTTCGGGTTGCGCAATTCGGGCATGGCCAAGGACGAGATCGCCAAACGTGTGGCCCGCGCCGCCGAGATCCTGCAGATCGAGCCGCTTCTCAAGCGCAAGCCCGGCGCGCTTTCGGGCGGGCAGCGCCAGCGTGTCGCCATCGGGCGGGCGCTGGTACGCGATGTCGACGTGTTCCTGTTCGACGAACCGCTGTCGAACCTCGACGCCAAGCTGCGCGCCGACCTGCGGGTCGAGATCAAGCGCCTGCACCAGCAGCTTGAAAACACCATGATCTACGTCACCCACGATCAGGTCGAGGCGATGACACTGGCCGACCGGATCGCGATCATGAAGGGTGGCCAGATCATGCAGCTTGCCAGCCCGGCGGAAATCTACAACAGGCCCGGCAACAGGTTCGTGGCCGATTTCATCGGCTCGCCGTCGATGAACTTCCTCGAGGGCGAGCTGCGCGACGGGCGGTTCAGTACCGGTGGCGAGGCGCTGGATACCACCGGATATCCGTTCGCCGGCGGCACGGCCCACGGGCCCGCCACCATGGGTGTGCGCCCCGAGCACGTGGCGACCGATCACGCGCTCGAAGGACTGCCGATACAGGCCGATGTGGTGGTCGATCTGGTCGAGCCGATGGGATCCGACACGCTGGTCTGGACCAAATTCGCCGGTCAGACCTTCCGCTTCCGGATGGACGGGCAGGCCGAGGTGCACGAGCGCGATACCATCCGCATCGGCATCGATCCCACCAAGTCCTCGTTCTTCGACAAGGCGACGGAACTGCGACTATGACCCATTCGGCCCATGCCGGCGAGATCGATCTCGCCGGTCGCTGGTCGGCGACCGATGCCTACCGGAAATACACGTTCGACATGACGCTTCCCGGCGATGTTGTCACCGCGCTGCATGCCGCCGGCAAAATCCCCGAACCCTACTGGGGGCGCAACGAATACGGGTTGCGCTGGATTTGCGAGCGCGACTGGATCCTGACGCGCGAGATCGACCTGGAACGGACCGATCTGGTGCTTGTGGCAGGCGAGATCGACACCGTGGCCACCATCCGCATCAACGATATGGTGGTGCTGGAAACGCAGAACGCCTTTCGCACCTATCGCGCGGATATCTCGGGCGCGGCGGTGGTGGGGCGGAACCGGATCGAAATCCGCCTCGCCTCGATCACCCGCGAATGCGAGGAACGGCAGGCGGCACAGCCGTTCTTTATCCCCGATCACGGCGAAAACTCTCCGATCCGCAACGGAAACATGCTGCGCAAGCCGCAATGCGATTTCGGCTGGGACTGGAATATCGCGCTGGCGCCGGTCGGTGTCTATGGAACGTTGTCGCTGGAACCCGCCGAACCGATGCGGATCGACAGGCTGGCGATTTCGCAGGATCATTCCGGCCCCGGGGTGGTTCTGCGCGTGGCCGCCCACCTGCAGGGAGCGGCTGGGAGCGATACGCCGGACCTGTGGTTCGATTTCGGTGGTGAAACGCGGACCATGCAGGTTCCGGCCGGAATCGCCGACCCGGTTGTCACCTGCGAATTCCGTATCGCGGAGCCGACGCTCTGGTGGCCGGCGGGTCATGGCGCGCAGGCGCTGACCGATCTCGATGTGACCTTCGGGGCGCAGCGCGAGCACCGGCGGATCGGGCTTCGCCGGATCGAACTGGAAAGCGCGCCCGACGAAATCGGCCGCAGCTTTGTTATCCGGGTCAACGGGCGGCCGATCTTCTGCAAGGGGGCAAGCTGGATTCCGGCCGATGCACTGGCGGGCCGGATCGAGCCCGAACAGGTGCGCGATCTGCTGCACTCGGCGGTCGACGCCAACATGAACATGATCCGTATCTGGGGCGGCGGCCGATACGAGCCCACCTGGCTGCACGACATGTGCGACGAACTGGGCCTGCTGATATGGCAGGATTTCATGTTCGCCTGCAATCTCTACCCGTCGACCCCCGATTTCCTGACCGAGGTCGAGGCCGAGGTGCGCGATGCGGTCGCCCGCCTGCACCACCATGCCTCGACGGCGCTTTGGTGCGGCGACAACGAACTGGTGGGGGCGCTTACCTGGTTCGAGGAAAGCCGGCGCGACCGCGACCGGTACCTCGTCAATTACGACCGGCTGAACCGTGCCATCGAGACCACCCTGCGCGAGACCGATCCTGCGGCGGTGTGGTGGCCGTCCTCTCCCACGCCCGGCCCGCTTTCGTTCGGCGACGCATGGCACGACGATACCTCGGGCGACATGCATTTCTGGTCGGTCTGGCACGAGGGGCGCGATTTCGAACATTACCGGGATGTGCAGCCGCGCTTCTGCTCGGAATTCGGTTTCCAGTCCTATCCGTCGATGGATGTGATCCGGAGCTTCGCGGCGCCGCAGGAATTCAACATCTCCGATCCGGTCTTCGAAAGCCATCAGAAGAACCGGGGTGGCAATGCGCGCATTGCGGAAACCATGTTCCGCTATTTCCGCTTTCCGATGGATTTCGGGAATTTCGTCTATCTCAGCCAGGTCCAGCAGGGGCTGGCGATTCACACCGCTGTCAGCTATTGGCGCGGCGTCAAGCCGCGCTGCATGGGCACGCTGATCTGGCAGCTCAACGACACCTGGCCCGTCTGCTCGTGGTCGTCGCTCGATTATGGCGGTGGCTGGAAGCTGATGCACCACATGGCGAAAAAGTTCTTCGCCCCGGTGATCGTCTCGGCGGTTCCCGAGGGGGATAGCCTCGTCCTGAGGGCGGCGAACGACGGGGCGGAAACGCTGAGCATCGATGTCGAGGTGTTCGCCCTGGCGATGGATGGCGGCCAGCGTCCGCTTGGCGAAGCGCGCGCCACCGTTGCACCCGATGCCGCGACCGAAGTGTTTCGCACCGCGGATCTGCGCGCGGACGAGATGCTGCTTTTCCGCTGGATCCTGCCCGACGGCAGCGCCGGCTTCGATCATTTCGCGCCGGCACCCTACAAGACCTTCGGCCTTGAGGCGCCGAACATCGCCATCGAGACAACCGACGCGCCCGACGGGCTGACGATCCGGCTGACCTCGGAAAAGCCGGCCTTTTTCGTGGCACTCGAATCCGATGTTCCGGGGCGTTTCTCCGACAACGGTTTCCTGCTTCTGCCGGGCATTCCGGCGGATATCCGCTTTACACCCAGAGATCCCGGCGCCCGGCCGAACCTGACGATCCGGGATCTCCACTCGGCCACCTGCAATGCGGGCTGACCCGCAGCACGAAAGGACACGCCATGCGTGATTTCTCCTACCAGCTCTATTCCTCGCGCAATTTCGGCCCGCTGCCGGATACGCTCAAGATGGTGGCCGATCTCGGCTACACGCAGGTCGAGGGATACGGCGCGCTCTACGCCGGGCTCGACGATCTTGGAAAACTGAAGGCTGATCTTGCCCGGAACGGATTGGCCATGCCGACGGGACACTTCGGTTTCGACATGGTGCGTGACGATCCCGCCCGCACCATCGACATCGCCCGCGAGCTTGACATGGCCGCCGTCATCGTGCCGTTCCTGCCGCCCGACCGGCGCCCCGCCGATGCCGCCGGATGGCGCGCCTTCGGCGCCGCGCTGGCCGAAGCGGGCAAGCCGGTCCGCGATGCGGGCTTCGCCTATGGCTGGCACAACCACGCCTTCGAATTCGAGGCATTGCCCGACGGGTCGCTGCCGCTCGATCTGATACTGGCCGACAACGATGTCGCGCTCGAGCTCGATCTGGCCTGGGCACAGGTCGCCGGCCGGTCGCCGGCGGAACTGGTACGCGAACATTCTGACCGGCTGATCGCCGTGCACCTTAAGGATCGCGCCTCCGAAGGCCAGAATGCCGACGAGGACGGCTGGGCCGATGTGGGCCATGGGGTGATGGACTGGGATACGATCATCCCGGCGGTCGATGCATCCGCCGCCCGCTTCCTTGTGGTGGAACACGACAATCCGAAGGACGATGCGCGGTTTGCCAGCCGCTCCATCGCCACCGCAAAGACGTTCTGAGGAAACCCATCATGACCAATCTGGGTGTCGGCATCATCGGATGCGGCAACATTTCGACCGCCTATCTGACACTTGCGCCCCTGTTCAGGGGACTGGAAATGCGGGCGGTGGCGGATATCAACGCCGAGGCCGTCGCGGCGCGTGCCGGGGAATTCGGTGTGCGGGCGTATACGGTCGACGAACTTCTCGATGCCGACGATATCGACGTCATCGTCAACCTCACCATACCGGATGCGCATTTTTCGGTATCGGCGGCGATCCTCGAAGCCGGCAAGCATGTCTATTCGGAAAAGCCGTTCGTTCTTTCGCTGGACAAGGGCGAGGCGCTGCACAAGCTGGCTGCCGGGCGCGGGTTGCGCGTGGGCTCGGCGCCCGACACGTTCCTTGGCGGCAGCCATCAGCAGGCGCGCGCCCTGATCGACGGCGATGCCATCGGCCGCATCACATCGGGCACCGCCCATGTGATGAGCCGGGGCATGGAGGCATGGCATCCCAACCCCGGCTTCTTCTTCCAGCCCGGCGGCGGGCCGGTGCTGGATCTGGGCCCCTACTACATCACCAATCTGGTGCAGCTTCTGGGGCCGGTCAGGCGGGTGGCGGCGCTGTCTTCGGCGGCGTTCCACACCCGGACCATCGGCACCGGGCCGCTGGCCGGTCAGGCGGTACCGGTAAACACGCCGACGACGATCCACGCCCTGCTCGAATTCGTCTCGGGCGCCAGCATCACCTTTTCGTCGAGTTGGGATGTTTCCGCCCATCGTCACGCGCCAATGGAACTCTACGGGACCGGCGGCAGCCTTTTCGTGCCCGATCCGAACTTCTTCGGCGGTGCGCTGGAAATGGCCGGCGGGGATCGTGTCATCCGGCCGGTCGAAGCGTGGCAGCACCCCTTCGGCATCCCCAACGAAGAAAAGGATGGTGTCTGGCGCGCCAATTATCGGGTTGCCGGGCTGGCCGACATGGCGGCGGCAATTGCGCAGGGGCGCCCGCACCGCTGTTCGCTGGAGCTTGCGCTGCATGTGATCGACGTGATGACATCGATCCTGAAATCGGGCGAGGCCGGCGCGTTTGTCGATCTTTCGACCACCTGCGACCGCCCCGAGGTGCTGCTGCCCGAAGAGGCGGCATCGCTGCTCAGGGCGGCGCCGTGATCCGCAACCCCATCCTGCCCGGCTTCAACCCCGACCCGTCGATCTGCCGGGTCGGGGAGGATTACTACATCGCCACCTCGACCTTCGAATGGTACCCGGGGGTTCAGATCCACCATTCGCGCGATCTGGTGAACTGGCGGCTGGTGGCCCGGCCGCTCAACCGGCCATCGCAACTCGACCTGCGGGGAAACCCGGATTCGGGGGGTGTCTGGGCGCCATGCCTCAGCCACGCCGACGGCAGGTTCTGGCTGGTTTACACGGATGTCAGGCGTCTGGGCGGAAGCTTCAAGGACACGCATAACTACATCGTCACCTGCGAAACCGTCGACGGCGACTGGTCCGACCCCGTCCATGTCAATTCCAACGGGTTCGATCCGTCGCTTTTCCACGATGACGATGGCCGCAAGTGGTTCGTGGTGCTGCAATGGAACCACCGCGGACCGGGTAGCGGCGCCAACCCCGCCAATGCCTCGTTCGACGGCATCCTGCTTCAGGAATGGCACCCCGAAATGGGCCTGACAGGCGGTATCACCCGGATATTCGACGGCTCGCCACTGGGCCTGACCGAGGGGCCGCATCTGTTCAAACGCAACGGATATTACTACCTGACCACGGCCGAGGGGGGCACAGGTTACAACCATGCCATCACCATGGCCCGGTCACGCGATATTCGCGGCCCCTACGAGTTGCATCCCGACAGGCACCTGCTGACTGCGGCGGGTGTGGCGGAATATCCGATCCAGCGCACCGGGCACGGGCAATATGTCGAAACGCCGGACGGTCAGGTCTATCACAGCTTTCTGATGGGGCGGCCGCTGCCCGGACGCTATTGCCCGCTGGGGCGTGAGAGTGGCATTGAGCGTTGCGTCTGGCGCGACGACTGGCTCTATCTCGAAGCGGGCGGTCTGGTGGTTCGGCAGGAGCTTCCCGGCCTTGTCGATGTCGCGCCGGCGCCCCGGCTGCCCTCGGTCACGGATTTCGCCGACGGAAAGCTGCCGGGTGAATTCCAGTGGCTGCGCACGCCCTTTCCCGAGCGGCTGTTCCGGGTCGAACCCGGTGCGCTGGTGCTGACCGGGCGCGAGAGCGTCGGCAGCTGGTTCGAGCAGGCGCTGGTCGCCCGGCGGCAGGAGGATTTCACCTATCGCGCCGAGACGACGCTCGATTTCGCGCCGGAGACCTGGCAGCAGGCCGCCGGGCTGACAACCTATTACAATCGCTACAAGTTTCACTGCCTGCTGCTGACAGAGGAGCCGGGTATCGGCCGCTGTCTCGTTACCGCCTCGTGCCTGGGGGATTACCCGGACGGCAAGTTGACCTACCGGCTCGACGATGCCGTGCCGCTTGCCGAGGGGCCGGTGGAGATGGCTGTCGAGGTCGACCGTGCGGTCCAGCGGTTCTTCTGGCGGCAGGGCGGCGACTGGCAGGCGGCGGGTCCGGAACTGGACGCGTGGCTGATCTCGGACGAGGGCCCGCCAGGCGAGCACGGATCGTTCACCGGCGCCTTCGTCGGGATGCTGGCCTTCGATATCACCGGTCACGGCAGGGAGGCGCGCTTTACCCGGTTCGCCTATCGCCCAGGCGACGGGTGATCGCCGCCCGCTACCAGTGTGCCCCGTTTCCGGAACCGGGGTGCCGGATACGAGTTGTCTGTGCTGTCCGCATGTGTGCGGTCGCCGCACCCCGAAGAGGAGATGTCAAATGAAAAACCGATCGTCTGACAGGACCGCCGCCGAACTGGCGGGGGAAATGACCCTGGAAGAGCAGGTATCGATCCTGTCCGGGCAGGATTTCTGGTCGGTCAACCCGATCGGACGGCTGGAAATCGGAACGCTGCGGGTAACCGACGGGCCGAATGGCGCGCGCGGCGGCGGCGGGTTGGTCGGCGGGGTCAGATCGGCGGCCTTTCCGGTCGGGATCTCGATCGGCGCGACATGGGATCCCGCGCTTGCGGGCGAGATTGGCGCTGCCATCGCCGACGAGGTAAAGGCGAAGGGCGCGCATGTCTCGCTGGCGCCGACGGTCAATATCCATCGCTCGGTGACCAACGGGCGCAATTTCGAATGCTATTCCGAGGATCCGGAACTGACCGCCGCGCTGGCGGTCGGGTATATCGCGGGCATGCAGGCGCAGGGTGTTTCGGCGACGATCAAGCATTTCGCCGGCAACGAAAGCGAGATCCAGCGTACCACCATGAACTCGGAGATCGACGAGCGCAGCTTGCGCGAGATCTATCTGCGCACGTTCGAGGATGCGGTGAAGAAGGCCGGAACCTGGGGGGTGATGTCCTCTTACAACCGTCTGAACGGGGTATTTGCCTCGGAGAGCGAATGGCTGCTGACCGAGGTCCTGCGCGGCGACTGGGGATATGACGGCATCGTCATGTCGGACTGGTTCGGCTCGCATTCGACGGCGCCGACGGTGAATGCGGGGCTCGACCTGGAAATGCCGGGGCCGACACGTGATCGCGGCGACAAGCTGATCGCGGCTGTCGAAGCCGCCTCGGTGACCAGGCAAACCATTGCCGCCAGCGCCGAAGCGGTGCTGAAACTCATGGAGCGGGTCGGGTCGCTGGACGATCATCGCCCGTTCGAAGAGCGGGAAAACGACCGTCCCGAAACCCGCGCCCTGATCCGCAGGGCGGGTGCCGCGGGAACGGTTCTGCTCAAGAATGACGGGATACTTCCCCTGCCGGCATCCGGCGGCAGGATTGCGGTGATCGGCCCGAACGCCAGGGTGGCCCGGATCATGGGCGGCGGTTCGGCGCAACTCAACCCCTACTACAGCGTCTCGCCCTGGGACGGACTGGCGGCACGTCTGGGCGAGGACAGGCTGCTTTACGCGCAAGGGTGTACCAACCACCGCTGGGAGCCGCTCTGGCACGCCGATATCAGGGTCGAGTATTTCGACAATCCGCGATTCGAGGGCGCGCCGGCCCATACCGAGACCATGACCGCGTCCGAGGCGTTCTGGGTGCCGCCACTTGCCGAGGGAAAGGTCGATCCGCACCGGTTTTCGGTTCGCATGACCGGCACCTATACCGCCGGGGTGACGGGCGTGCACCGCTTCGGTATCCATGCGGCGGGCCTGTCGAAGATGCTGGTCGATGGTGAGGTGGTTGCCGATGCCGCGACGCACTGGACGCGGGGGCGCACCTTCTTCGAGGAGGGCTGCGACGAGGTTGTCGGCGAAAAGGTGCTGGAAGCGGGCACCGACCATACCGTCACCATCGAGTTCGCGGCGCGGGAAGGTACAACGCTGATGATCGCGGCACTGCGCGCCGGGATCGGCGTACCGATGGGCAACGCCGATATCGCCGAGGCGGCACGGATCGCCGGCGAGGCCGAAACGGTGATCGTCTTTGTCGGCCGGTCGGGCGAATGGGATACCGAGGGCTCCGACCTCGAGAACATCACCCTGCCGGGGCGGCAGAACGAACTGGTCGAAGCGGTTCTGGCCGCCAATCCGCGCACCATTGTCGTCCTGCAGACGGGCGGGCCGGTCGAAATGCCGTGGGTGGCGCAAACGCCGGCGATCCTTCAGGCGTGGTATCCCGGGCAGGAGGCGGGCAATGCGATTGCCGATGTTCTTTTCGGCGATGCCGAACCGGGCGGCCGCCTGCCGCAGACCTTTCCCGTGCGCTGGGAAGACAACCCCACCTGGAGCGCCGATCCCGAGGTCTATCCCGGGCGTGACGGAAAGGTGCGCTACCGGGAGGGCGTCTTCATCGGCTACCGGCATTACGACCGGGCGGGGATCGTTCCGCTCTTTGCCTTTGGCCACGGTCTTTCCTACATGACGTTCGAGATGGGCGATCTGTCGGCCGTTCGGGACGGCGACACCGTACATGTCGCCGTGACGCTGCGGAATACCGGCCGGCGCAGGGGGTCCACGGTGGTGCAGATCTATGCCGGCGATATCGCGGCATCGGTCGACCGGCCGGTGCGCGAACTCAAGGCATTCGGAAAAGCCACCCTCGAACCGGGCGAAAGCCGCGCGATGACGTTCGATCTCGGTCCCCGCGATTTTGCCTTCTTCGATGTGGCGAACCGGCTCTGGCGTGTCGAGACGGGCGATTTCACGATCGAGGCCGGGTTCTCGGCGGTCGATATCCGGGCGTCGGTGCGGGTTGCAATGCCGTCGATGACGCTCGCTGTCTGACGCAGCTACGTTGCCGGGGAAAGCTGGCGTGTTCCGCCGGGCGGCGGGCCACGCCCTGCGATTTTCCACTCGAACACCGGCTTTCGCGCCGGTCAGTGTGATGTTCGAGCCACTGCTTTTGCCGTGCAGGGCGATATTCCCGATCTTTTGCCGCATTGCAGAATTTGCATGGCGGTTCGAACTTTCATGAAGTTGTCTAGCGCTAACAGGTACCCGATATGTGCCGTGTCGATGATGACATGAAAGTTGGCAGAGGAGATTGAAATGACACTGATCGAGACCATCCGCGAGATCGTCGCCAGGCGTACCCGTTACAACCGCACCGTCCGTGCGATTGAAAACATGCCGCTCGACGTTGCCCTGGACCTCGACATCCATCGTGGCGACGCCCGCAAGATCGCCCGCGAAGCGGTCTACGCCGCCTGAGAAGATGCGGCCGGAAGAGGGTGGCCAGACCGAACCACCGCAGACAGCAAATACACCAAACAGCTGAAGGGCAGACCCGCGGTCTGCCCTTCGACATTTCAGCACAATGGCCAACCCGTCAGATTTTGTTTCAGCATCGCATTCTTGAAAATGGTCGGGCTCGTGCCGGAAATTCGACATCTTCCGTCATCGGGAACGGGCGATACGCCGCACCGGAGCGGTTGCGCTCATTCCGGCGCGAAAAAAGCGGTCGCGGGTTTGCCTGAGCTTCGCTAAGCACCGGACATGGACAGGTCCGGTTTCGAAATATTCCTTGTGGCTGCGCCCGGGCTCGAAGTACCGCTTCACGACGAGGCATGCGGGCTCGGGTTGCCCGCACCCCGGGCCGTTGCGGGGGGCGTGACGTTGCAGGGCGGCTGGCCGGATGTCTGGCGGGCCAATCTGTGGCTGCGCGGTGCGACGCGGGTGCTGGCGCGGATCGGCGCCTTCCGGGCCTTTCATCTGGCGCAACTCGACAAGCGGGCGCGCCGGTTCCCCTGGGGCGAGGTGTTGCGCCCCGATGTGCCGGTGCGGGTCGAGGTGACCTGCCGGCGTTCGAAAATCTACCATCAGGGGGCGGCGGCGCAGCGGATCGGGCGCGCGATCACCGAAACGCTCGGTGCGCCGGTCGCCGATGATGCGCTGGTACGGATCAAGGTGCGGATCGAGGACGATCTTTGCACCCTCAGCGTCGATACATCGGGCGATTCCCTGCATCGGCGCGGTCACAAGCAGGCGGTGGGCAAGGCGCCGATGCGCGAGACGATGGCGGCGATGTTCCTGCGCCAGTGTGGCTACGACGGCAGCGGTCCGGTGGTCGACCCGATGTGCGGTTCGGGGACGTTCATCATCGAGGCGGCGGAAATCGCCGCCGGTCTTGCCCCCGGCCGGGCACGGCACTTTGCCTTTGAACAGCTTGCGACCTTCGATCCGGCGGCATGGGAGGCGATGCGCCGCGCGCCGCGGGCGGCCGCCATCACGGCGGCGCCACGGTTTTTCGGCTTCGACCGCGATGCCGGTGCAATCGCCATGAGCCGCGCCAATGCGGAGCGCGCGGGTGTTGGGGCGCTGACGGAGTTCCGCTGCCAGCCGGTGAGCGAGCTTTTCCCGCCCGAAGGCTCGCCGGGGCTGGTCATCGTCAACCCGCCCTACGGCGCGCGGATCGGCAACCGCAAGCCGCTTTTTGCCCTGCACGCGACCCTGGGCGAGGTTCTGAAAACCCGGTTCGGTGGCTGGCGGGTGGGTCTGGTGACCAGCGACGCCGGCCTGGCCCGCAGCACGGATTTGCCGTTCGGGCCACCCGGCGCACCCGTTCCCCATGGTGGACTGAAGGTCGCACTGTTCCGCACCGGCGCGCTGGGCGAACAGGGTTCCGGCGATCGCCCAGCGCCCGCAAGGGATATTGCCAGCAGTTGTCCGGATGGCATTAATGGGGTGGAAGGACGGCCTGATACCGATTCGCCGGAGATATCCTGATGAGACCTTTCGCATTGCTTGCTGCCCTTCTTGCCCTGCTCGCCGCCTGCGGCGGAGGGGGCGAACGGATGCCGAATCGTGCCGGCACAT
Organism: Tropicimonas sp.; assembly: GCF_047971885.1. Classification (NCBI taxonomy): domain Bacteria; kingdom Pseudomonadati; phylum Pseudomonadota; class Alphaproteobacteria; order Rhodobacterales; family Roseobacteraceae; genus Tropicimonas; species Tropicimonas sp. Next base: position 27,894 of record NZ_JBKEAE010000124.1, read on the forward strand.
CCGATGTACAGGGCGCGCTGGCGCTGTATCCGGCCTTTGGCGATGCTGATCCGCATGAATGGCAGGGGCGCGGGCCGCGGGCCCATGCGGTGCACGGGATCGACGTCTCGCGCTATCAGGGGCCGATCGACTGGCGCCGCGTGCGCAACTCGGGGGTGAATTTCGCCTATATCAAGGCCACCGAGGGCGCCGAGGACCTCGACCCGATGTTCCGCGAACACTGGAACGGTGCCCGGCGGGCCGGCCTGCCGCATGGCGCCTATCATTTCTATTACTTCTGCCGCTCGGCCGAAGAGCAGGCACGCTGGTTCATCCGCAATGTGCCGAAAGAGCCGGGAATGCTGCCGCCGGTGCTCGACATGGAATGGAATCCCTATTCGCCGACCTGCCTGCTGCGTCCCGACGGGGCAGTCGTTCGCAGCGAGGCGCGCAAATTCCTCGATATTCTCGAACGCCACTACGGCCAGCGCCCGATTCTCTATACCGGCGTCGAGTTCTGGCGCGATACCGGTATCGGGCGGCTCGGCGGCACGCGGTTCTGGCTGCGCTCGGTCGCCGGCCATCCGAGCGAGGTCTATCCGGGCGCGCCCTGGCATTTCTGGCAATATACCGGCACCGGTCTGGTACCCGGCGTGCCGGGGCAGGTCGACATCAACGTCTTTCGCGGCAGCGCTGCCGACTGGGACGCCTGGGCGGGCTGACACCCGTCTTCCCCGGGTGAAGCTGCCGGGACGGCAAAGCCCCCTGCGGCGAGGTGCCGGCAGGGGGCGGGTAAAGGCGCAAAACCGGTTTGGGCCTATCCGCGTTCGTCCACCGGAAGGTAATCGCGGAAAGGGGCACCGGTATAGAGCTGACGCGGGCGGCCGATCTTGTGCTCGGGATCAGCAAGCTGTTCTTTCCACTGCGAAACCCAGCCGACCGTCCGCGCCAGGGCGAAGATCGGCGTGAACATCGAGGTCGGAAAGCCCATCGCGTCGAGGATGATGCCCGAGTAGAAATCGACGTTCGGATAGAGCTTCTTCTCGATGAAGTAGCCGTCCTCGAGCGCGATCCGCTCCAGTTCCTTGGCGGTCTGCAGAACCGGGTTGTCGTGAATGCCGAGCAGATCGAGCACCTCGTCGGCCGACTTCTTCATCACCTTGGCGCGCGGATCGAGGTTCTTGTAGACCCGGTGGCCGAAGCCCATCAGGCGGAATGGATCGTCCTTGTCCTTGGCGCGGGCGATGAACTCGGGGATCCGGTCCGGCGTGCCGATTTCGCGCAGCATTTCCAGCACCGCCTGGTTGGCACCGCCATGCGACGGGCCCCAGAGGCAGGCGATTCCGGCGGCGATACAGGCGAAGGGATTGGCGCCCGACGAGGAGGCCAGCCGCACCGTCGAGGTCGAGGCGTTCTGCTCATGATCGGCGTGCAGGGTGAAGATCCGGTCCATCGCATGGGCAAGGATCGGGTCGACGTGATAGGGTTCGGCCGGCACCGAGAAGCACATGTGCAGGAAGTTGGCCGCGAAATCGAGATCGTTGCGCGGATAGACGAAGGGCTGGCCGATCGAATACTTGTAGGCCCAGGCGGCGATTGTCGGCATCTTGGCGATCAGCCGGTGCGAGGCGATTTCGCGCTGCGCCTGATCGGTAATGTCGGTCGAATCGTGGTAGAAGGCCGACATGGCGCCGACCACACCGACCATGGTTGCCATCGGATGGGCATCGCGGCGGAAACCGCGGAAGAAATACTGCATCTGCTCGTGCAGCATCGTGTGCCGTGTGATGGTATTTTCGAACTGCTCCATCTGCGCCCGGGTCGGCAGTTCACCGTAAAGCAGCAGATAGCAGACCTCCAGGTAGTGCGATTTCTCGGCAAGCTGCTCGATCGGGTAACCGCGATGCAGCAGTTCGCCCTTTTCGCCATCGATGAAGGTGATCGTCGACTGGCAGGCGGCGGTCGAGGTGAAGCCGGGATCGAAGGTGAAGATATCGGCCTGGGCATAGAGCTTGCGGATGTCTGCCGCATCGGGTCCGAGCGTGGGCGACAGCAGCGGCAGGTCGAAGGACTTGCCGTCGAAAGTGAGTTTCGCGATTCTATCCGTCATCTGGCATCCCTTTCTGTTCGTTGTCCGGCGGGCCGATCCGGCCTCCGGGGCAGCAGCTTGTTCCGCGGGCGGCGGGCTAGTTTCCTGAATGCCCGGTGGCATCCTCGATCCGGCCCAGTGTTTCCTCGCGGCCGATTACGAGCATCATGTCAAAGACGCTGGGCGTCACGGTACGCCCCGCAAGCGCGGCGCGCAGAGGCGGTGCGATCCTGCCGAGTTTCAAATCTTTTTCCCCGGCGAAGGCGGCGATGGCGTCCTCCAGCCCATCCCGCGTCCAGCTAGCATTTTGCAGGTGCGGCGTCAATTCGATCAGTATACCACGGGATACAGGATCGAGTGCCGCCGCTGCCTTCCCGTCCGGCAGGAACGGGCGCGATCCAAGAACGAAGTGTGCTTTTTCAATGAGTTCGCCATATGTTTTGGATCGCTCTTTCAGGCTGTACATGGCGCGCGAAAGTCCATCTTCCTGTGTTTTCGTCAACGGATCGGCGTCGATGGCTGACAGATATGCCACCAGATCGGTCAGAATCCCGGAATCTTCTGCGCTTGCAATATGCTGCCCGCAGAGATTTTCGAGCTTTTTGAAATCGAAGCGCGCCGGCGCCTTGTTGATTCCATCCAGATCGAACCATTCGAGGGCCTGCGCGTCGGTGAAGAACTCGTCGTCGCCATGGCTCCAGCCGAGCCGGGCAAGGTAGTTGCGCATGCCCGAAGCGGGATATCCCATCTTCTGGTATTCCTCGACCCCGGTGGCGCCGTGACGCTTCGACAGTTTCTTGCCGTCCGGCCCGAGGATGAGCGGAATATGGGCATAGACGGGCAACGGCCAGCCCATCGCGCGGTAGATCAGCGATTGTCGTGCCGCGTTGGCAAGGTGGTCATCGCCGCGGATCACATGGGTCACGCCCATGTCGTGATCGTCGACCACCACGGCGAGCATGTAGGTCGGCGTGCCGTCCGAGCGCAGCAGGATCATGTCGTCGAGGTCGGTGTTCTTCCAGCGCACGCTGCCCTGCACCCTGTCCTCGATCACCGTCTCGCCCTCGCGCGGGGCGCGGATGCGGATGGCATGGGGCGCATCGGGGTAATCGGCGGGATCGGCGTCGCGCCATGGGCTGCGGAAGTTGGTGCTGCGCCCCTCTGCCCGTGCCGTCTCGCGGTAGGCGGCGATCTCGTCAGGGGTCGAAAAGCACTTGTAGGCATCGCCGGTTTCCAGCATGGCATGGGCGATCTCGGCGTGGCGGCCGGCGCGGGCAAACTGGCTAACGGCCTCGCCGTCCCACCCCAGCCCCAGCCATGTCATGCCGCGCAGGATCGCTTCGGTGGCGCCGGGCGTGGCGCGCTCGCGGTCGGTATCCTCGATCCGCAGCAGGAACCTGCCGCCCCGGCCGCGCGCATAGAGCCAGTTGAACAACGCCGTTCGCGCCGTGCCGATATGCATGAAACCGGTGGGTGAGGGGGCGATACGGGTGACAACCTGAGTGCCGTCCTGCATGGGAAGATAGCCTTTCGAATCTGAACCGCGTACCTGACGCCACATCAGGCACCGGCGACGTGCAATGGCATGAAAGCTGCCAGCGGCACCTTGCACCCGGGTATATTCGCTGCGCCGCGCGAAGGTAAAGAGGTGCCCATGTGTCCGGGAGAGGCGCATCCCCGACGCAGGGTGCGCCCGGCCGGCGTTGTCGGTTGTTAACCAGCCGTAAACCACGATTGCCTAGCCTCGTCCGGTGCAGGTCGAGGTTTTGTCAGAAGCAGGATCGCGCCCGCTGCCCGATTGGCGCCAGCGGCTGGCCGGGGCGCTGCGTGCGCAACGGGGAAGCCTGTTGTTGTGGGTGCCGGTCTGTCTGGCGGCGGGAATCGGTGGGTGGTTTTCGCTCCGGTTCGAGCCGGATGCGCTGTTCTACGGGTTCTGCGCCGGCGCGATGCTGGCCGCCGCGGTGGCGGGCCTGCGGGCGGGAGAGGTATCGGCACCGTTGTTCCGGGCCGCCGCGCTGGTGATCGCGGGGCTGCTTCTGGCCGGCGCGCGGGCGCATCTGGTGGCCGAACCGGTGCTGGGCTTCCGCTACTACGGGCCGATCGAGGGGCGGATCGTCGATATCGACCGCTCCGTTTCGGACAAAACGCGCCTGACGCTCGACCGGGTGGTACTGAAGGATATGCGTCACGGGCGTACGCCGACGCGGGTGCGCGTTTCCCTGCACGGCGATCAGGGCTTCCTGGTACCCGAGCCGGGATTGACGGTGATCCTGACCGGGCATCTCTCGCCGCCCAACGGGCCGGTCGAACCGGGCGGGTTCGATTTCCGCCGCATGGCCTGGTTCGACGGGTTGGGGGCGGTGGGCTATACACGCACACCCGTGCTGGCGCTTTCCCCGCCCGAGCGCGCGCCGGAACTGGCGATATTCCGTATCCGGATGGTCCTGAGCCGCGCGCTGCAGGAGCGGATTCCCGGTGCGGCAGGGGCTTTTGCCGCCGCACTCCTGACCGGCGACCGGTCGGGGTTGCCGCGCGAGGTGGTGGACGACCTGCGAAATTCGAACATGGCACATCTTCTGGCGATCTCGGGCCTGCATATGGCGCTGCTGACCGGTGTGGTGTTCTCCGCCCTGCGGATGGCCATGGCGCTGGTTCCGGCATTGGCGCTGCGCTGGCCGACGAAAAAGATCGCCGCCGTCGGGGCGCTCGCCGCCGCGGCCTTCTACCTGGCGCTGTCGGGCGGGGCGGTCTCGACCCTGCGTGCTTTTGTGATGGTCGGCGTGATGCTGGTGGCGGTGTTGCTTGAGCGGCGGGCGATCAGCCTGCGCTCGGTTGCCATCGCCGCGACGATCCTGCTGGTTCTCAGCCCCGAGGCGCTGCTTGGTCCGGGCTTTCAGATGTCGTTTGCCGCCACCACGGCGCTGGTGGTGGCATTCGGCCTGCTGCGCGGCTGGCGCGACCGGCTTCCGCGCCCGCCGGGCTGGCTGGCACCGGCCCTGACGGTTCTGCTGTCTTCCGCCGTTGCCGGGGCGGCCACGGCGCCCCTTGCCGCAGCCCATTTCAACCGCATCGCGGATTACGGGCTGCTCGCCAACCTGCTGTCGGTGCCCCTGATGGGCGCGCTGGTCATGCCGGCGGCGGTCGCGGCGGTTGTCCTGTGGCCGCTTGGCCTGTCCGGGCTGGCGCTCTGGGCGATGCGCTGGGGGCTGGAGTGGATATTGTGGGTGGCGCACGGGGTATCCGCGCTCGACGGGGCGGTGAGCCATGTCGTTGCTCCGGGTGCCGGGGTTCTTCCGCTGCTGGGCGGCGGGTTCCTGTTTCTGATACTCTGGCAGGGGCGTGCCCGCCGGGTCGGGCTGGTGCCGGTCGTTGCGGCATCTGTCCTGTGGGTACAGGCGGAACGGCCCGTCGTTCTGGTGTCGGATACGGGCGGTCTGGTCGGCGTTGTCGGAGCCGAGGGGCGCGCGCTGTCGAAGCCACGCGGTGACGGGTTCGCCGCCCGAACCTGGCTGGAAAACGATGGTGACGCCGCCGATCAGGAGCAGGCCGCCCTGCGCCCCGGTTTCACCGGCGCACCCGGCGACAGGCGGATCGAAGTTGCGGGGATCCGGCTGCGCCATCTGTCGGGGCGCGACGCCGAAGCGCAACTCGGCCGGATCTGCGGAAACGAAATCGTCGTTCTGAGCACGCCGCCCGAACATCGCCCCGACGGCCCCTGCATCCTGCTCGATCCCCGCAGCCTGCGCCAGAGCGGTGCGGTTGCGATCACGCCCTCGGCCCGGGGCGCGGCCCTGCTGACGGTTGCGGATGTTACGGGGCAGCGTCTGTGGTCGCCCGCGCGGCGGCGCGCAGAACGGAAAGATCAGTAGCTGCGGATCAGCCCGACCAGCCGCCCCTGAACCTTTACCTGATCGTCGCGGAAAAGCCGCGTCTCGTAAGCCGGATTGGCGGCTTCGAGGGCAACGGTGCTGCCCCTGCGGCGGAACCGTTTCAGCGTCGCCTCGTTGTCGTCGATCACCAGTGCCACAACGATATCGCCGTCGTCGGCGGTTCTCTGTTCGCGGATCACCACGATGTCGCCATCGTTGATGCCGGCGTTGATCATCGAGTCGCCCCGGACCTCGAGCGCATAATGCGGGCCGCGGCCGACCATCTGGGTCGGAACCGCGACGGTATGGCTGGCATGGCTGATCGCCTCGATCGGAACGCCGGCCGCGATCCGCCCCATCACCGGCAGTTCGGTCGCCTGAACCTGTACCGGAATGGCGTTTGCCGGCGCTACCGACGCCTCGTTGCGCGCGTCGCCGTCGATCACCAGCGGCCGGAACCCCTTTGTCTGCAACGGTTCGGGCAGTTTCACGATCTCGATGGCGCGCGCGCGATGTGCCAGCCGGCGGATGAAGCCGCGCTCTTCCAGCGCGGTGATCAGCCGGTGGATGCCCGATTTCGACCGCAGATCGAGCGCGTCCTTCATTTCGTCGAACGACGGGGGCACCCCGTCGCGCTGAACGCGGGTGTGGATGAACTCCAGCAGATCCAGTTGCTTCTTCGTCAGCATGGCAGCCCCCGTATCGGGTAGGTCGGGTTGTGTTTACGGCCTGTTCTGCCAGTGTTCACGTTTTGTGTCAATACCGCAGATCAGAGGGGAATCACCTCGACCATGTCGCCGGCCTGTCGCGGGCCATCGCCGGCGGGTCTTGCCAGCAGGGCGTTTGCCGATGACAGGACGCTCAGCAGTGCGCTGTCCTGCCGGTCGAACGGGGTGATGATTCCGCCCTCGAGCCGTGCCCGCATGAAATGCTCGCGCGGCCCGTTCGCGGCGACGGCGGCGCCAAGCCGGGCCTCGATGCGCGGCGTGCCGGCCGGTTCCTGCCCCTGCATGTGGCGCAGCAGGGGAATGGCGAACAGGTGGGCACACACCATGGCCGAGACCGGATTGCCGGGCAGACCGAGCATCGCCGCATCGCCCATGCGCCCGGCCATCAGCGGCTTGCCGGGCCGCATCGCGACCTTGTAGAAGGCGCGCTCCATCCCCAGATCGCCGGCCACCTTGCCGACCAGATCGTGATCGCCGACCGAGGCGCCGCCGATCGTCACCGTCAGATCCGCGCCCTGGCACAACCCGAAGGCGGTGGTCAGGCTCTGCACGTCGTCGCGCGCGATGGGCAGAAGACGGACCTCGGCGCCGGCGGCCTCGAACATCGCCTTCAGGCCGAACGCGTTGGAGGCGACGATCTGGTCGTCGCGCGGGGTCTCGCCCGGCATCACCAGTTCGTCGCCGGTCGCCAGAAGCGCCACGACCGGCCGCCGGAAAACCGCCAGTTCCGGAACGTTCATCGCCGCCGCCAGCGCAAGGTCGAACGGCGAAAGGCGCCGGGGCGCCCCGATCCGGTCGCCGGGGCGGAAATCGCCGCCGGCGGGGCGGATATTGTTGCCGCTGCTCGTCGTCTCCGCAATGACGACCGCATCGCCGTCGCGGTGCGTATCCTCCTGGATCACGACGTGATCGGCCCCGTTGGGCACCGGCGCGCCGGTAAAGATGCGAACAGCCTGACCCGGCCCGACCTGCCCGGCAAAGGCGCGGCCGGCCGGGGCCTCGCCGATCACGGCGAAGCGGGCGCCCGGGGCGATCTCGTTTCCGCGCAGGGCATAGCCGTCCATGGCCGAGGCGGCGAAGGGCGGTTGCGCCCGTCGCGCGATAACGGGTTCGGCCAGAACACGGCCGCCGGCCTCGGCCAGCGGCACCAGTTCCGTCCCGAGCGGACGGGCCAGCGTAAGGACCTTCTGAAGAGCTTCCGCAACCGAAATCATTCGCCTACCTCGTAACGGCCGGATTTTCCGCCGTCCTTCAACGTGACCCGTATGCCGCCGATCTCCATGCCGCGCTCCACGGCCTTGAGCATGTCATAGACCGTCAGTGCGGCCGTCGACACGGCCGTCAGCGCCTCCATCTCGACTCCGGTCTGTCCGGTGGTTCCGACGGTCGCGGCAATGCGTACCCCCGGCAGGTCGCGGTCGGCGGCAAGTTCGACCGAGACCCTTGTGACGGGCAGCGGATGGCAGAGCGGGATCAGATCGGCCGTCTTCTTGCTGCCCATGATACCGGCAAGACGCGCAACCCCCAGCACATCGCCCTTCTTCGCCGTTCCCTGTTCGACAAGATCGAGCGTTTCAGGCCGCATGCGGACATACCCTTCGGCACTGGCGATGCGCGCGGTGACGGGTTTGCCGGAGACATCGACCACATGCGCCTGACCGTGGGCATCGAAATGGGTCAGCGGCATCACATGCCCCCGCCATAGGCCGAGGTCAGCGGATGGGCCAGCAGGGCGCGGGTGGCGGCCTCGACGTCCGCCTCGCGCATCAGGCTTTCGCCGATCAGGAAGCAGCGGGCGCCATACATCGCCAGTTCGGCCAGTTCCTTCGGACCGGAAAGCCCGGATTCCGATACGATCAGGCGATCCTCGGGGATGAACTTGATCAGGCCGCGCGTCACGTCGAGCGTGGTTTCGAAGGTGTTGAGGTCGCGGTTGTTGATACCGATCATGTGGGCCTGAAGCCGGAGCGCACGTTCGAGCTCGTCGCGGTTGTGCACCTCGATCAGTGCGTCCATTTCCCATTCCTGCGCCGCCGCCTCCAGTTCCGCTGCCTGGCTGTCGGAAACGGCGGCCATGATGATCAGGATGCAGTCGGCCCCCAGCGCGCGCGCCTCGGCCACCTGATAGGTATCGAACATGAAATCCTTGCGCAGCACCGGCAGGCCGGACGCTTCGCGGGCCGCGCCCAGATAGGCGTCGTCGCCCATGAACGACGGCCCGTCGGTCAGCACCGAAAGACAGGTTGCGCCACCCGCCTCATAGGCATGCGCCAGCGTGGCGGGATCGAAATCCTCGCGGATCAGCCCCTTGGAGGGGCTGGCCTTCTTGATTTCGGCGATCAGCCCATAGCCGGTCCGCGTCGCCTTTTGCAGTGCCTTTGCGAAGGGGCGGACGACGGGCGCCTCCCGGGCCTCCGCCTCCACCTGACCCTGCGGGCGCGCGGCCTTGCAGGCCGCGATATGCTCAAGCTTGTAGTCCCTGATCTTTTCGAGGATGGTCGGGGTGGTCATGCAGCCTCCACGGTCGTCCAGTTGATGGGGGGCTCGCCCCGTGCGCGAAGCCAGTCGTTGGTGCGCGAAAAGGGGCGGGAGCCGAAAAATCCGCGCCGCGCCGAGAGCGGCGAGGGATGGGCGGTTTCGATCTTGAGATGTGTTTCCGGGTCGAGCCCGGCGGCGGCCGATTGCGCCTGTCTGCCCCAGAGGAGAAAGGCGCGCGGCCGGTCCGAAAGCCGGTCCAGAACCTGCCGGGTCAGCCGCTGCCAGCCGAGTTTTCCGTGGCCGTTCGCCTCGCCCGCCGGAACGGTGAGCACCGCGTTGAGCAGCAGCACCCCCTGACGCGCCCAGAACCGCAGATCGGCACTGGCCGGACAGGCACCCAGATCGTCTTTCATCTCGCGGTAGATATTGGCCAGCGATCGCGGCAGCGGCCGGACATCGGGTTCGGCGGAAAAGGCGAGCCCGTGGGCGTGGCCCGGCGTCGGGTAAGGGTCCTGCCCGAGGATGACAACCCGCGTGTCGTCGGGCTGGGTCAGTTCCAGCGCGGCAAGGATCCGGTCGGCCGGCGGCAGGATCTGGCGCCCGTCGCGGTCGAGCGCAACGGCGATCCGCAGCAGGTCGCTGCGGAAGAACGGCAACGCGCCCCAGGCGCCGATATGACCGGTCGCGATCCTCATCCCGCTGCGGCGGTCACGCGCGCCAGCCCCTCGGCCCGGGCCCTGGCCGCACCGCTGTCGATGCTTTCGCGCGCGACGGCGACCGCCTCGGGCAGATCGCCCGCGACCCCGGCGACCACCAGCGCCGCAGCGGCGTTGAGCAGCACCGCATCGCGATAGGCCCCCGGCGCGCCGTCGAGCAGGGCGGCGAATGCCCGGCCGTTTTCCGCGGGCGTTCCGCCGAGGACCGCCTCGAAGGGGTGAACCGGCAGCCCGGCGTCTTCGGGAGAAATCTCGCGCTCGGTGATCCCGCCATCGCTGAGCGCGACGATCCACGACGGGCCGGCGATGGAAAGCTCGTCGGTCCCGTCCGAGCCGTGAACCAGCCAGGCGCCGCGTGTGCCGAGCGCGTCCAGCGTTTCGGCCATCGGGCGCAGCCAGTCGCGTGAGAAGGCGCCGGTAAGCTGGTATTTCACCCCCGCCGGATTGGTCAGCGGACCAAGCAGGTTGAAGATCGTCCGCGTGCCAAGCTCGGTTCGTGTCGGCATGACGTGGCGCATCGCCGGGTGATGCATCGGCGCCATCATGAACCCGATGCCGACCTCGCTCAGCGCGCGCTCCACCACCTCGGGGCCAACCATGACGTTGATCCCCATCTGGCCGAGCGCATCGGCCGAGCCGGATCTGGACGAGAGGTTGCGGTTGCCGTGCTTGGCCACCGGCACCCCGGCGCCGGCCACGACAAAGGCGGCGGCGGTCGAAATGTTCAGCGTGCCCTTGCCGTCGCCGCCGGTTCCGACGATATCCATCGCCCCTTCGGGCGCCCTGACGGCGTGGCACTTGGCGCGCATCACGCGGGCGGCGGCCGAAATCTCCTCGACGGTTTCGCCGCGCGTGCGCAGCGCCATCAGGAAACCGCCGATCTGACTTGGCGTCGCCATGCCCTCGAACAGGGCGTCGAAGGCGGTTTCCGCCTCGGCGCGGCTCAGCGGGCGCTCGGCGGCAAGCCCGACGAGGGGTTTGAAAATATCGCTCATGCCGGCACCCGCATGCGGTCGAGGAAGTTCTTCAGCATCCGGTGGCCGTGCTGGGAGCGGATGCTCTCGGGGTGGAACTGCACGCCCTCGACGGGCAGCGTCCTGTGGCGCAGCCCCATGATCGTACCGTCCTCGAGCCAGGCCGATACCTCGAGACATTCGGGCAGGCTTTCGCGCTCGACGACCAGCGAATGATAGCGCGTCGCCGCGAATGGCCCCTCGATACCGGCAAAGACACCTCTGCCGTCATGGTGGATATGGCCCGTCTTGCCGTGCACGATCTCGTGGCAGCGTACCACCCGGCCGCCGAACGCCTCGCCACTGGCCTGATGCCCGAGACAGACGCCGAGCAGCGGCACGCCGGCCTCGGCGGCGGCGCGGGTCAGTGCCAGGCAGATGCCCGCCTGCGCCGGATCGCAGGGCCCCGGCGACAGCACAATGCCCTCGGCGCCAAGGCTCATCGCCTGCTCGACGTCGAGCGCATCGTTGCGCCGGACGTCGACCCGGGCGCCGAGTTCGCCGAAATAGTGAACCAGATTGTAGGTGAAGCTGTCGTAGTTATCGATCAGTAGCAGCATTCGCAGGTATCCCGGCAGGAAGGGGGTGAACCGCGGTACGGGTCGGGCTATACATGTTCAGAGGCATCCGCCCGGGTCAAGGCTGCGTACCGCGAGTCCGTCGGTCCGAGGTACGGGCGCAACGAAAGAAGCTGGAGGCGTCCGTGGCGCGGGGAATCCTGTCTGGCATGATCTGGGGCAGCATCGTATCGGTCGCCGTTCTGGGGACCGCATCGCTGATGCTGCCGCTTTCCGCTCCGGCAACGGGCGGAAACGCCGGCGCCAGCCCTTCGCCGTATGCGCCGCCCGAAGCCGAAACGGCGTCGGCACCGGCCGCTTCCGCCGGACGGGACGCGGCGGAAAAGGGGCGTGAGGGCCTTCCGGCGGCACCGGGCCTGGCGATTCCCGCCGGATCGGAGTTTCGCCGTGCCCCGCCCGAGGCCGAGGTTGCGCTGCCATCGCAGGACGGGCCGCCGCCGGCATCCTCTGGCCCGGTGGTTGCGCAGCCCGGTGCGGTGGAATCCGGTGTGCCGGTGTCCGGAGCGGGCGGCACCGTCCGCCCCGAGGTGGGCGGACCTCTTGTCGCCGTGCCGCATGCCCCGGCCACCGAAGCGCTAAGAGCCATCGCTGCACCGGCCGCGCGGTCCGAAAACCCCGCCCCCGCGATGGTGGTGCCCGGTCCCGTGGGACCGGTTATGCAAGGCGCACCCGTACCGGCTTTCGTGCCGCCCGATCCGGCACAGACGGTTTTGCCCGCCGCGCCGGTCGGGCAGGATGCCGGCAGCACCGCACGTTAGGGTTCGGGCACGACCGGCCGGACAGGCCGCGAGCGGCAGACGCGACCTGCCGGTTTTTGGCATGCGCGCCGGCCGCACCGCCGGCCCTTGCCGTTTCCGGCAACGAGCGCCTTGCATCGTTCCCGCCGCTCGTTGAAACTTCGCTCATGGCAGAAAACCACGCCCGAGGGAGAACGGACCATGTGGATCACACTGGGTGCAATCGTCGTCCTGCTGCTTGAGGCGACGGCGGTCTATTTTGCCTATGCGGCGATTTCGCGGGCGCGCACGCCGCAGGGCTCCATCGCCTGGGTGATCTTTCTTGTCAGCAACGCCTGGCTGGCGGTGCCTGCCTTTCTGGTCTTCGGGCACAATCGGGTACGCGGATATCTGATTGCCCGCAGGGATTCGCAGGAAGTCATCGCCGATATCAAGCATTATGCCGAGCAGAACCGCGCCCATGGAAGCGGCGGCAATTTCGGATTTTCCGCTTTCGAAAAAGTGGCCGAACTGCCGGTAGTCTCGGGAAACTCGATGGAGTTGCTGATCGACGGGCAACAGACCTTCGACGCGATCTTCGAGGCGATCAATGCCGCGCAGGATTACATTCTGGTACAGTTCTACATCTTCAAGGACGACGACCTTGGCCGGGAGTTCGCCCGCCGTCTCAAGGCCGCCCGGGCGCGCGGGGTCGAGGTCCGGCTGCTCTACGATGCGGTCGGCTGCGTGAAACTGCCGAAATCCTATCTCGAGGATCTGCACAATGCCGGGGTCGAGGCGGTCAACGCCCATGCGCTCAACGGGCCCAGGCACCGGTTCGAGATGAATTTCCGCAACCATCGCAAGACGGTGGTTGTCGACGGAAAGACGGGGTTTATCGGCGGGCTGAACGTCGGTGACGAATACATGGGCCGCGATCCGTATTTCGGGCGCTGGCGCGACACCCATTGCCGGTTGCGCGGGCCGGTCGTCTCGCAGCTTCAGATCGTCTTCGCCGAAGACTGGCACTGGGCCACCAACGCGCTTCCGCTGCCCGAACTGTGCTGGGACACCGGGCGGGAGGAAGAGGAGATGGACGCGCTTCTGGTCGCCACCGGCCCGGGCGACGAGCTCGAGACCGGCTCGATCTATTTCTGTGCCTGCATCACGCGCGCGCAGAAGCGGGTCTGGATTGCATCGCCCTATTTCGTGCCCGATATCGACATCCTGACCGCGCTCAAGCTGGCGGCGCTGCGCGGGGTCGACGTGCGGATCCTCGTGCCCGAGGTGATCGACCATACCATGCCGTGGCTCGCGGCCTTCGCCTATTTCGACGAGGTGCGGACCGCCGGGGTGAAAATCTATCGTTACACCGACGGCTTCATGCACCAGAAGGTTGTGCTGGTCGACGACAACATCGCATCGGTCGGAACGACCAACATGGACAACCGCTCCTGCCGGCTCAATTTCGAGGCGACCGTGGTGGTATTCGACCGCCGCGCCGCCGAAGATGTGGAACGGATGCTGGAAGACGACTTCGCGCATTCCTATGTTCTGGAAAAGACCCTCGAGGAGCAACCCCGCCGCATCCGTTTCGGTGCGCCTTTCGCGCGGCTGATGGCACCGGTCCTCTGAGGCCCAGGGGAGAAACGATGGACAAGCGCCTGCGACTGGCAAGCTACAACATACAGAAGGCCGTCGGCGTCGATTTCCGCCGCGATCCGATGCGGGTGCTGGATGTGGTGAACACGCTCGGCGCCGATGTGGTGGCCCTGCAGGAGGTCGACAAGCGTTTCGGCGAGCGGCGCTCGGTGCTGTGCCGGGAATACATCGAGACCGAAACCGACTTTCGCATCGCGCCGCTTTCGCAAAACGAGGTGAGCCTGGGCTGGCACGGCAATGCGGTGCTGGTCCACCGCGATCTGGAGATAAACGACACCTTCCATCTGGATCTTCCGGGGCTGGAGCCGCGCGGGGCCGTGCGTGTCGATATCGAAACCGGTGCGGGGCCGCTTTCGCTTGTTGGCGCCCATCTGGGGCTGGTGCGCTACTACCGCCGCCTGCAACTGGCGACGATCCGCGCCTATATGGGCGATGCGCCCGAACGGGTGGCAGTGCTGGGCGATTTCAACGAATGGTCGGCTGATCGCGGGCTCGAACCGCTCGCGCCCGATTTCGACGTGATCAGCCCGGGCAAGTCGTTTCACGCCGCGCGGCCGGTTGCCGGGCTCGACCGGGTGGCGCTGGGGCGCGATCTCGAACTGGTGGATGCCGGGGTCGAGGAGGGGCCGCTTGCCAGCCGCGCCTCCGATCACCTGCCGGTCTGGGCCGATGTCACGCTGGCGCCGCATCCGGACGCGGTGTTGCAGAAACCGCGGGAGGCGGCGCTGCCGGTCGCCTTCGATCCCTCCGCCTTCCGTTTCGCGCGCGAGCGCGACCTGGACTGACCCCGGGCCGGCCGGATCAGCCCGGCTTGCCGGTGCGGTCGGGTGCGGCCGGTCGGGTATCCGGCTCGTCTTCGGCGGTGCCGATCCAGACGGTGAACAGGTCGATGAACACGGCGATGATCACCGGGCCGACGAATATCCCCACGACGCCATAGGCGATCACCCCCCCTATCAGGCCGACGAGTATCGCCAGAAACGGCGTCTTCAACCCCTGCGACATCATCAGCGGCCGCAGGATGTTGTCGACAAAGGTGATCGCGACAGCAAAAACGGTAAAGACGAGCGCCTGCTGCGGGCTCATCGACGTCCAGGCCCAGATCGACAGCGGGATCAGTACCACGCCGCTGCCGATCTGCACGATGCAGAGCACGAGGATCACCAGCGCCAGCGGGCCGGCCGCCGCGATACCGAAGGCGCTCATCAGGATACCCGACAGCAGCGCCTGAACGGCAGCGACGCCGATCACGCCGCGCGACACGTTGCGCACCGTTGCCCCGGCGGTTTCCAGCAGCGCCGGTCCGTTGCCGCGATAGATCCGGTCGGCGAACCGGCGCAGGACCTTCATGATGTCGGGGCCCGTCACCAGCAGCACCCCCATCACCAGAATCGACAGCAGCAGCGTCAGAAGGTCGACGCCGAATCCGGCCAGCCGGATCAGCAGTGCCTGCCCGGCACGCAGGGCGGGCGGGCCGTAATTCTGGACCAGGCCGGCGATGTTGCTGTGCGCGTCGGCCCAGAACGAATAGAGCCGCGGCCCGACGACCGGCCAGGCTTTCACCGCCTCGTCGGGCGGGGGCAGGCGGATCTGTCCGGCTTCGATGCGGACAATCAGGTTGTGCCCGCCTTCGACGATGCCCAGCGCCAGCGCCGCCACCGGCCCGACCGCCAGCACGATTCCAAGCACGGTCAGGATGATGGCCGACAGGACCCGGTGCCCGCCGAGCCACCGGCTGAGCGCGGTGTGAAGCGGAAAGATCGCGATGCACAGAATGCCCGCCCAGAGCATCAGCATCGTCAGCGGCGCGACCAGGGTCAGCACCAGGTAGAGAAAGACCGCCAGGATCGCGATCCTGATCAGCAGGTCGATGGTCCGGCTGTCGGAGGAAACGTTCATGGTTGCACCTGCCCGGTTGCGCATGCGCAGTAAGTGCACAGAGCGCAATCCGGGACAAGCGACAATGCCCGCGCCGGATGCGATCGGGCAGGCTGGCAGCGGTTCAGCGGTTGCCCTGCCTGACGAACCGGCCCGCATCCTCGGCGGCGGCACGGATGGCGCGGGACTTGTTGACCGTCTCCTGCCATTCGGCCTCGGGGTTGCTGTCGTAGACGACCCCGCCGCCCGCCTGGATATAGAGGTTCTCGTTCTTCAGCACGGCGGTGCGCAGCGCGATGCACATGTCCATGTCCCCGTCCGCCGCGAAATAGCCGACCCCGCCGCCGTAGACACCGCGCTTTTCCGGCTCCAGTTCGTCGATGATCCCCATCGCCCGCACCTTGGGCGCGCCCGATACCGTACCGGCAGGCAGCCCCGCCAGCAGCGCCGAAAGGGCGTCCTCACCTTCCTTCAGTTCGCCGACCACGTTCGAGACGATGTGCATCACGTGGCTGTAGCGCTCGATCACGAATTCCTCGGTGGGCCGGACGGTACCGATCCGCGCCACCCGGCCGACGTCGTTACGCCCGAGATCGAGCAGCATCAGGTGCTCGGCCATTTCCTTTTCGTCGCCCAGCAGGTCGGCCTCCAGTGCGCGGTCTTCCTCCTCGCTTGTGCCGCGCGGGCGCGTGCCGGCGATGGGCCGGACGGTGACCTCGCCGTCGCGCAGCCGCACGAGGATCTCGGGGCTGGCACCGATCACCTGGAAGCCGCCGAAGTTGAAGAAGAACATGAAGGGCGAGGGGTTGGTGCGCCGCAGACTGCGGTAGAGTGCGAAGGGCGGCAGCGGAAAATGCACCGTCCAGCGCTGCGACGGCACAACCTGAAAGATGTCGCCGGCGCGAATCTACTCCTTCGCCTTCTCGACCGCCGCCAGATAGGCGGGCTTGGTGAAGTTCGACACCGGTTCGCCCACCTCGGCCAGATCGGCCAGATCGCGCGATTCGCCGCGCAACCCCGATTCGAGATCGCGGATCGCGTCCATCACCCGCTCGGCGGCCTGCGCATAGGCGGCACGCGCGCTCAGCCCGCTGGCGGTGAAGGCCGGCGATACGACGATCACCTCGCCCCGGACCCCGTCCAGCACCGCGACGATCGACGGGCGCAGCATCACCGCATCGGGCAGCCCGACCGGATCGGGGTTGATATCGGGCAGATGCTCGACCTGCCGGATCATGTCGTAGCCCAGATAGCCGAAAAGCCCGGCCGCCGCCGATGGCAGATCGGCCGGCAGGTCGATGCGGCACTCGTCGATCAGCGCACGCAGCGAGGTCAGCGGGTCGCTGTCGGCATTCACCCAGGCCGACGGGTCGTAGCGGGCCTGCCGGTTGATCCGCGCCGAATCGCCGTCGCATTTCCAGATCAGGTCGGGCTTGAGCCCGACCATCGAATAGCGCCCCCGCACCTCGCCGCCGGTCACCGATTCCAGCACGAAGCTGTTTTCGCGCGCATCCGCTAGCTTCAGCATCAGGCTGACCGGCGTATCGAGATCGGCCGCCAGCCGCGCATAGACCACCTGATTGTCGCCGCGCCCGTAGCCACGGGCAAATTCGTCGAACGACGGGGAAAGCTGTACCATTGCTCTACCGGAACATTTGCGTGTGGACGGCGTTCAGCCCGGCCTCGTTGAACCTGATGCCGGCGGCGGCCAGCGTCGACTGGGTGAAATAGGTCATCAGATCGGAGGCAATGCTCTGGGTCAGTTCGGTTCTCATGACCGTTTCGAGTTGCCCGAGCTGCGCATTCCCGCCGTCCCGTCCGGCCACGCTGTCAAGCTCCACCAGCAGCACGGTGCCGGGCAGGTCGACGATGCGCGTCTCTTGCGGTTGCATGGCAAAAACCGCTTCGAGAACCGGCGCGGGTATGCCGCCCGCCGAAAGGCGGGTCACGTTCGCTGCGGTCCGGACGGTTTCGCCGCCATCGCCAAGCCTGCCGCCCACATCGAGCTGCGCCCGTGCGGCCTCGGCCGCCTGATGCGCCATCTCGGCCTGACGCTCCGCCTCCCAGCCGGCGATCGCCGTCTCGCGCACCTCGTCGAGCGCCTGCTGCCGCGGCGGCACGATCTGATCGAGACGCATGGCGACGATACCGCCGGTGTCGAGCACGACGATTTCGGGGAAATCGCTGTCGGTCAGCGCATCGGCCGTCTCGCGGAACCTGGCGTTGCCTGCGACCGGGTCGTCCGTGCCGCCCCAGTAATCGACGGTGGCGAGGTCCATGTCGGTCTCGGCGGTCAGATCCTCGAGCGTGGCGCCGCCGGCAAGGCGGTCGTCGTACTCGCCGATCAGGTCCTCGATCCGTTCGGCCGCTTCCTGCCGGCCGAGTTCGGCGCGCAGTTCCGGCTCGGCCGCCTCGAAGCTGGTCTCGCTGGCGACGAGAATGCCGTTCATCCGGTAGAGCGCCGGCCCGAGATCGGAGGGGTAGGGGCCGACAACGCCCGGCTCCGCCAGACCGAAGACGGCATCGGCGGCCTGTCCCAGATCGGTGCGGGTCGCCTCGCCCATGTCGATATCGTCGAGCGTCAACTCGCGCGCGGTTACCAGCGTCTCGAAATCGGTCTCGCCGGCGTCGATCGCCTGCTTGGCCGCCGCCGCCTCCTCTGCCGTGCCGAAAACCAGCCGTTCGACGAGCCGGCGCTCGGGGACGACGTATCGGTCGGCACGCTCGCTATAGAGCGCGCGCAACGCGTCCTCGGGCAGATCCATGCTGCCTGCCAGCATTTCGGGCGTCAGCACGGCATAGGTGATGCGCTTCATCTCGGGCAGGGTGAAGATATCCCTGTTCGCCTCGAAATAGGTGGCGAGCTCTTCGTCGGTCGGTGCCGGCACGGCGCCGGTTGCCGCCGTATCGAAGGCGATCCAGCGGAAGCTGCGCTGCTCGCCCAGCCATTCGGCCATCAGTCCGACTTCCGCCTCGGGAGTGGCGACGCCCTGGGTCACGGCGACCTGGAGAAGCTGGCGTGTCGCCTCGTCGCGCACGTTGCGTTCGAAATCGCTGACCTTCCAGCCATTGCGGTCGAGCGTGTATTCATAGGCTTCGCGGTCGAAATTCCCGTCGGGACCGGCGAAGGCGCTGGTCTCCCTGATCCGGCGCGCCACCTCGGCGTCGCCGATGCTGAGCCCGATCCGGTCCGCTTCACCGTTGAGCGCGGCGGCACCGGCAAGCTGCCCGCGCACCTGCTGCGGGATCCCCTGCGCATCGAGGGTTGCCATCGAAAGGTCGGTTGCTCCCGCCGCTTCCTGCGCCCGGATCGCCTGGGCAAGCGCCTGATAATAATCCTGTGCGGTGATATCCCGGTCGCCGACCGTCGCAACCGTGCTGCCGCCGCCCGAGAAGTTGCTGATGCCGAAGCCGCCGAGCCCGGCGACGAGCATGGCAATCAGAACATAGACGAGGATATTGCCGGCTTTCATGTGCTTGCTCATCTGCGGCGTTCTCCAGCAGGAATGGTCGCGCCTGTCTATGCGTCCGGCGGCGGGGAGGCAAGCGCCGAGCGGAACCGGACCGGCAGTTCCGGGAACCGGAGAACGCCCGGTCCGCACCATGGCGGGTTCGGGGTTGCCGGCATCGCGTCTCGTGCATGGCCGAAGGTCCGGCAGTCGCCGCGCCCGTCGGCAGGGAAGGGTCCGTTGCGGCCTATCTGTTGCCGCGGTAGGGCTCGACGTATTGCAGCGCCATGTCCCACGGGAAGAAGATCCACGTATCCTGGCTGACCTCGGTGATGAAGGTATCGACCATCGGGCGGCCCTTGGGCTTGGCGTAGACAGTGGCGAAATGAGCGCGCGGGTAGAGCCGGCGCACCAGTTCCAGCGTCTTGCCGCTGTCGACCAGATCGTCGACCACCAGGATGCCCGTGCCGTCGCCCATGGTCGAGGGGTCGGGCGCCTTGAGCACCTGAGCATCCATCTGGTTCTGGTGGTTGTAGGATTTGACCGAGATCGTATCGACGATGCGGATATCAAGCTCGCGCGCGACGATCATCGCCGGGGCCATGCCGCCGCGGGTGATCGCCACCACGGCCTTCCAGGCGCCGCCCTCCAGCGGCCCGTGGCCGTCGAGCCGCCATGCCAGCGCCCGGGAATCGCGGTGAATCTGGTCCCAGCTGATGTGGAAACCTTTCTCGTGGGGCAGGCGGTCGGTCATCGGACGTTCACTTCCTGCCGCTGACAACGTCGATATCGGGGGCGTCCACCGCCTTCATGCCGACGGCATGATACCCCGCATCGACGTGGTGGACCTCGCCGGTGACGCCCGCGCCCATGTCGGACAGCAGGTAGAGCGCCGAGTTGCCCACATCGTGGATCGTCACGTTGCGCCGCAGCGGAGAGTTCAGTTCGTTCCACTTGAGGATGTAGCGGAAATCGCCGATCCCCGAGGCGGCGAGCGTCTTGATCGGGCCGGCCGAGATGGCGTTGACCCGGATGCCATCCTTGCCGAGATCCTCGGCCAGATACCGTACCGAGGCCTCGAGCGCCGCCTTGGCGACGCCCATCACATTGTAATGCGGCATCACCCTTTCGGCACCGAAATAGGAGAGTGTCAGGCAGGCGCCGCCATTCTTCATCAGCTTTTCCGCCCGTTGCACGACCGAGGTGAAGGAATAGACCGAAATATCCATCGACATGGCGAAATTCGCCCGGCTGGTATCGACGTAGCGGCCGCGAAGCTCGTTCTTGTCGGAAAAACCGATGGCGTGGACGACGAAATCGAGCCCGCCCCAGGCCTGTTCGATCTGGGTGAAGAGCGCGTCGACCGAGGCGTCGTCGGTGACGTCGCAATCGGCAAGCTGCGTCACGCCAAGCTGTTCAGCCAGCGGCAGTACACGCTTGCGGAAGGCGTCGCCCTGATAGGTCAGCGCAAGCTCGGCTCCGGCGTCGGAACAGGCCCTGGCGATCCCCCAGGCGATGGACTTGTCGTTCGCCAGCCCCATGATCAGGCCGCGCTTGCCGGCCATCAACCCTGTCGTCATCTATTCCTCCGCCGCTGGGAATTGGGTATTCGCGGGTTTAGCCATGCGAAAGCCGCTAGGCAAGGGAGCGCAGGCGGGTGCCGGACCGGCCCCGGGCGATCGTGTGGCGGTGACATGATGTCGAAGGAGGCGCAGATGACGGACCGCAGCGGGATATTCGCCGGTGACGATCCTTTCGAGATTTCGCGGCGCTGGCTGGCCGAGGCAGAGGCGGCCGAACCGAACGATCCGAACGCCATCGCCCTTGCCACGGTCGATCCCGACGGGATGCCGAACGTGCGCATGGTGCTGCTGAAGGAGGTGGAGAACGATGCCTTCGTTTTCTACACCAACTACGGTAGTGCCAAGGCGGTGGAGATCGAGCACGCCGGAAAGGCCGCGTTCGTCCTGCACTGGAAAAGCCTGCGCCGGCAGATACGGGTCCGCGGCCTGACCGTGCGCGAGGACGGCCCCCAGGCGGATGCCTATTTCGCCTCGCGGTCGCTCAGGTCGCGTCTCGGGGCCTGGGCGTCGCGCCAGAGCCAGCCGCTCGAATCGCGTGCCGCCCTGATGGGCGAGGCCGCGCGCGCCACCGCCCGATTCGGCATGCAGCCCCCGAGGCCGCCGTTCTGGGGGGGATTCCGGCTCCGCCCGGTCGAGATCGAGTTCTGGGCCGACGGGGCGTTTCGTCTGCATGACCGGTTTCGCTGGCGGACGGACGGACGGGGCGGCTGGGATATCGTGCGGTTGTTTCCATGACCATATGAAGGGGAAGAGCGCAAAAAATCCGCTATACCTGTCCAATTGGACAGTATAACGGCCTTGATGTCCCGATAACGATCCCTTAACCAATAGGGCTGTAGCTCCTTGGTGTTTGTGCGATGCGTTCTCAAAAATGGACACGTCCCTTGCGGGGCTTTCCATTTTTCTGTGTAGTGCTACGCGATGAAACAAGCCTGAATCGATTTCAGGACCTAAATAAGGTGGCCCTTCGGTGACCAGTACTGCGACAGGAAGCGCCCGGCTCGTGAACGGGCGTGTCAAATGGTTCGATCCAGCCAAGGGCTTTGGCTTCGTGGTCGGCAATGAAGGCGGACCGGACATCCTCCTGCACGCAAATGTCCTGCGCAATTTCGGTCAGTCGTCGGTTGCCGATGGAGCGGCGATCGAGATACTCGCCCAGGAAACGGCGCGGGGAATGCAGGCTGTCGAGGTCCTCAAGATCGTCCCGCCGGATGACGATGGCGCCACGGCCCATTTCGAGGATGAATCGGGACTGACCCCGGAGCAGATCGCAGCGCTTCCGCTCGAACCTTCCCGGGTGAAATGGTTCGACAAGGGCAAGGGATTCGGCTTTGCCAATGTCTTTGGCAAGGGCGAGGATATCTTCATCCATATCGAGATCCTGCGCCGGTCGGGGCTTGCCGACCTGCAGCCGGGCGAGGCGGTGGGCCTGCGCGTGGTTGTCGGGCGCAGGGGGCGCATGGCGATCGAGGTTGCCGCGTGGGAACGCGCGCTCACCCATTGAAGCCGCTTAACCCGATACGCATCGCGGCGCTGTCCGTCGCGGCGCTGATGCCCGTTGCCGCCGCGGCGGATTGCCGTGCCGATGCGGTGGATCTGCGGGGCGACTGGGGCTCTGCCCGGTTTTCGGTCGAGATCGCCGACGACGAGGCGGAACGCGCGCGCGGGCTGATGTTCCGCGAAGTGCTGCCACGTTCGTCGGGGATGCTGTTCATCTATCCCCGGCCGCAACCATCCAGTTTCTGGATGAAGAACACGCTCATCCCGCTCGACATGCTCTTTCTCGGCCCCGACGGTGTGGTGCGGCACGTACATTCGCGCGCGGTTCCCGGCGATCTGACGCCGATCCCCGGCGGCGACGGGATTCTGGCGGTACTCGAGATCAACGGCGGGCTGGCCGGGGCGATGGGGATTTCCGAAGGCAGCCAGATGCGCCACCCCGCATTCGGCGAAGATGCCGCCTGGCCCTGCGCTGCGGAATGAACCTGCGGACCGCGCGATCCGTTATTCGGCCGGGGCGCGCGTTGGGGCTTTCCATCGGCGGCGCCAGCGCTTAGGTAGGCCGTCGTCGGGGCGTAGCGCAGCCTGGTAGCGCGACGGTTTTGGGTACCGTAGGTCGCAAGTTCGAATCTTGCCGTCCCGACCATCCGGCCGCCGGAAAATACCGGTACCCTCAGCCCAGAGCCGACATCAGCATGCGGATCGAGGTGATGCCGAGGAATACGGCAAAGGCCCGCTTGATCCAGATCGTGTCGAGACGGTGCGCCAGCCGTGCCCCGACCGGCGCGAAGCCGACTGTGAAGGGCAGAATGACCGCCGCGCCGATCAGGTTCACGTAACCGAGCGATGCCGGCGGCCGCCCCGGAACGCCAAGCCCGGAGACGATGAAGCCCAGCGTGGCCGGCACCGCGATCAGGAAGCCGAAAGCCGCTGCCGTGCCCACTGCGCGCCGGATATCGACCGAAAAGGCGGTAAGCAGCGGCACCGAAAGCGTACCCCCGCCGATCCCCATCAGGGCCGAGAAGGTGCCCGTCGCGAACGAGATCGCCCCGTTCGCCAGCCGGCTTTTCGGCAGGTGGTCCGATATTACCAGCGCGCGCGGGCTTGCCATGTTGAGCGAGACCAGCAGCGCGATGATCCCGAAGATCAGCTTGAGCCCGCCGGCGTCGATATATCTGGCTGCAAGCCCGCCGGTCAGCGCGCCGAGCGCGATCCCCGGCCCCCAGAGGCGCAGCAGCGAAACATCGACCGAACCGCGCCGGTAATGCGCCCGCGCCGAGGACACCGAGGTGAAGACGATGGTGGCGAGCGAGGTTGCAACCGCCATGTGCATCGACAGTTCGGGGGGAAAATGCGTTGCCGAAAGCAGCCAGAACAGCGCCGGGACCAGTACGATACCGCCACCGACGCCCAGCAGCCCGGCCAGAATGCCCGCAACGACCGATGTGGTGGCCAGCCCGGCCAGGATCATGAGGATTTGCAGCGTCGACAGATCGGTCATGGTGTGCTCGCGCCCTTTCGTTCAGGCGGTTGAGGGGGCCGGGGCGCGATCAGCGCAGGCGAAGCTGCGCCACTGCCAGATCATCCGGCGTGTTGATATTGAAGAACGGATCGTCGCTTTCGGCGGGGAAGTGGGCGATGATACAGCCCGCGTCGCCCGCCCATTGCCCCACCCTGCGGGCGCCGCCTGCGATATCGGCCCGCAACCTCGCGCGCAGATCGACAGGCCACAGCCCGAAAAGCGGGTGCCGCATCGGCCCGCGCTCGGGGTGTCCGGCAGCGGCCAGAACGATGGCCGCGTCCTGCGCCGCGCCGGCAAGGCGCGCCACCAGATCGTGTGGAAAGAACGGCGTGTCCGAGGCCACGGTGACGACCCGCTCCGCACCGATCCCCGCTGCCCAGTCCATCGCCGCAAGGATACCGGCAAGCGGGCCGGGACGGCCGGGTACGCTGTCGGCGATCACCGGCAGGCCGAAGGCGGCGAAGCGCCCCGGATCGCCATTGGCATTCAGCGCCAGCGGGGCGGCCTGCGGGGCGAGCCGGTCGACGACCCGGCCGAGCAGGCTCTGGCCGCCCAGTTCCATCAGCGCCTTTTCGGGGCCGCCCATACGCCGCGAAAGCCCGCCGGCGACGACGACGGCGGGCAGAACCCGCGCGCTGTCAGTCACGGGGCACACATGCCGCAGCGGGCAAGGCTTGCGCCCGCCGGCGAAGCTGGCAAAGTGACCCGTCTTCGGGCAAGGTGGCCGCACGGCGGCGGAAACGGGTCATGGCAGGCGAAATCAGGTTCAAGCGGGTCTCGGGCAACAGCGATCTTCCGTTGCCTGCCTATCAGACGCCGGGCGCGGCGGGAATGGACCTGTGCGCCTTTTTGCCGGATGGCCCGGTGATTTTCGAGCACGGGCAATTCGCGATGATATCGACCGGTTTCTGCGTCGAACTGCCTTCGGGCACCGAGATGCAGATCCGCCCGCGTTCGGGGCTGGCATTGAAACACGGGCTGATCCTGCCCAACAGCCCCGGCACCGTGGACGAGGATTATCGCGGCTGCGTGATGGTCGGGCTCTACATGCTCGGGCGCGTGCCCTTCACCATCCGCCACGGCGACCGTATCGCGCAGGCGGTGATCGCCGAGGTGCGGCGCTTCCGGGCGGTCGAGGTGGCGGAGATGTCGGATACGGTGCGCGGCGCGGGCGGGTTCGGCTCGACCGGAACGCGATGACCGGGCGTCGGAACACAGCCCCCGGGGGCAGTTTCACCGCCGGCGAACTCGACCGCTACGCCCGCCATATCGTGCTGCGCGAGATCGGCGGGCCGGGGCAGAAGAAGCTGCGCGGCGCGCGGGTGCTGGTTGTCGGCGCGGGGGGGCTGGGTTCGCCGGCGCTGCTTTATCTCGCCGCAGCCGGCGTCGGCACCATCGGCGTGATCGACGCGGACACGGTCGACAATTCCAACCTGCAACGGCAGGTTATCCACCGCCACGACACCATCGGCATGCCCAAGGCCGTATCGGCCCGCGCCGCGATGCTGGCGCAGAACCCGCATGTCGCGGTTCAGGCGCATCAGGGCCGGCTCGATCCGGTCAACGCCGCCGGC
Organism: Tropicimonas sp.; assembly: GCF_047971885.1. Classification (NCBI taxonomy): domain Bacteria; kingdom Pseudomonadati; phylum Pseudomonadota; class Alphaproteobacteria; order Rhodobacterales; family Roseobacteraceae; genus Tropicimonas; species Tropicimonas sp. The sequence goes on from NZ_JBKEAE010000124.1 coordinate 53,228, forward strand.
ATTTTCGCCCGATACGATCTGGTGCTCGACGGGACAGACAATTTCGACACCCGCTATCTGACCAATCGCACCGCGGTCGCGGCGGGGATTGCACTGGTTTCCGGCGCGCTGAGCCAGTGGGAGGGGCAGGTCAGCGTTTTCGACCCGGCGCGCGGCGGCCCCTGCTATCAGTGCGTTTTCCCCCAGGCGCCGGCGCCCGGCCTTGCGCCCTCGTGCGCGGCGGCGGGGGTGCTGGGGCCGTTGCCGGGCGTCATCGGCACGATGATGGCGGTCGAGACGGTGAAGCTGATCACCGGAGCGGGCGAGCCCCTGCGCGGGCGGATGCTGATCTACGACGCGCTCTACGGCGAGACCCGCCGGATCGCGCTGTCGAAGCGGCCCGACTGCCCGATCTGCGGCGCCGGGTCCGCCTAGCGCGGCTGGACAGTCGCCTGCGTGGCGGCATACTGCAAAGCGATCAACAGGGAGAACCCCCATGAACCCCAGACTGACCCTTGCCGCGGCCGTCGCGGCGATGCTGGCCGCAGTACCGATGCAGGCCGAGACGCCCGACCTCGGCGGTCGCGAGGTGACGGTCATCACCGAGAACACCTATCCGCCGCTGCAGTTCATCGACCCGAAAACCGGCGAGGCGATCGGCTGGGAATATGACGCGGTGGCCGAGATCGCCCGGCGGATCAACATCGAGGTGGTCTATCAGAACGCCTCGTGGGACGCGATGATACCGGGTATCTCGGAAGGCCAGTACGACATGGCGATGAACGGCATCACCATCCGCGACGACCGCAGGGAGATGGTCGATTTCTCCGAGCCCTACCTGCGCTCGCAGATGATGATGATCGTGCGTGGCGACGAGGAACGGTTCACCGATCACGAGGAATTTGCCGCCAATCCCGATTTCCTCGCCGCTGCCCAGCCCGGCACGACGCCCTTCTATGTGACCGTCTACGACATTCTTGACGGTGACGAGGGCAACCCGCGGATCAAGCTGTTCGAGACCTTCGGCGCCGGCATCCAGGCGCTGCGCGCCGGCGACGTGGATCTGGCGCTGAGCGACGATACCGCCGCCAGCGGCTATGTGGCGGCAAGCGACGGGGCGCTCAAGATCATTGGCGAGCCGCTCGGGGCCGAGGATTTCGGCTTCATCTTCCCCAGGGGATCGGATCTGGTTGCGCCGGTCAACGCGGCGATCGAGGCGATGCGCGAGGACGGCACACTCGACGCGCTGAACAGGAAGTGGTTCCTCGATTACAAGATGGGCGGCTGAAACGCGGCAAAACCGGAAGGCGGCGATGCTACCGCGCCCGAAGACAGAGGACGGCGATTTTCCCTGGTGGCTGGTTGCCGCCGGACTGCTGGGCGCGTTCTTCCTGTGGACGATGCTCGGCAGCGCGCTCTACACGCAGGTTCTGACAACCCTCAGCCGGGGTGTGGGCGTGACGGTGTTCGTCACCGTGGTTTCCTTCTTCTCGGCCTGTGTTATCGGGCTGGGATTGGCGATGGCATCGCTTTCGGACAGCCTGTTTCTCAGGCAGGTGGCGCGGTTCTATGTCGAGATCGTGCGCGGGTTGCCGATGATCGTGCTGCTGCTCTACGTCGCCTTCGTGATAGCGCCGGCGCTGGTTGCCGGCGTGAACCATGCGTTCGGCTGGCTTGGGCTCGATCCGGTCCGCACCCGCGACTTCCCGCTGGTCTGGCGGGCGATACTGGCGCTGACCATCGGCTATTCGGCGTTCATTGCCGAGGTGTTCCGCGCCGGGCTGCAGGCGGTGGACGAGGGGCAGATCGAAGCGGCGAAATCGCTCGGGCTGGGCGGCTGGTTCAGGTTCCGGCTGATCGTCTTTCCGCAGGCGATGCGGATGATCCTGCCGCCGCTGGGCAACGATTTCATCGCCATGATCAAGGACAGTTCGCTGGTGTCGGTCCTTGGCGTGCTCGACATCACCCAGCTGGGCAAGGTGATGGCGGCGGGCAATTTCCGCTATTTCGAAACCTACAACGTGGTGGCCTTTCTTTACCTGACGATGACAGTCACGCTGTCGCTGCTGCTCAGGCGGTTCGAACGGGGCATGCGCCGGGCCGGACAGCAGCCGCGGGATTGATCCGTCGCGCGGTTGCTCTAGGAAGGGAGCGAAGCCTTACGGAGCCCGCAATGTCCAATCCCCTTCTCTTGCCCTCGCCGCTGCCGTTCGACCTGCCCGATTTCGCCGCCCTGCACGACGACGATTTCGCGCCCGCCTTCGAGACCGCGCTCGCCGCAGCCCACGCCGAGATTGCCGCCCTCGCCGCCAGCCCCGAGGCGCCGACCTTCGCCAATACCATCGATGCGCTGGAACTTTCGGGGCGTACCCTGTCCGGGGTGCTGGCGGTTTTCTACACGCTGGCCTCGGTCGACGCCAACGATGCGCGCGAGGCCTTGCAGCGCGATTTCGCGCCCCGTCTGGCAGAGTTCGACAGCGACGTGATGCTGAACGAGGCGCTTTTCGCGCGGGTCGATACGCTGTGGCGGGATGCGGCAGGTCTTGGGCTGAGCGAGGAGCAGGCGCGCGTTCTGGAACTGACACATCGCAACTTCATCCGCGCCGGCGCGGCGCTCGATGCCGCCGGTCGGGCGCGGCTGCGCGCGATCAACACCGAACTGGCCGGGCTGGGCACCGCCTTTGGCCAGAATGTCCTGGCCGACGAACGCGACTGGTACATGGAGCTTTCGGAGGCCGAACTTGCGGGCCTGCCCGGTTTCGTCGCCGACGACGCGCGGGCCGCCGGGCAGGAAAAGGGCGCTTTGGGGCCGGTGATCACCCTGTCGCGCTCGCTGATCGTGCCGTTTCTGAAATACTCGCCCCGGCGCGATCTGCGCCAGCGGGCGTTTGAGGCATGGACGGCACGTGGCGCGAACGGGGGCCGGACCGACAACCGCGAAATCGTGCGCCAGACCCTGAAGCTGCGCCACGAGCGGGCGGTGCTTCTGGGCTACCAGAACTTCGCCGCCTACAAGCTGGAAACCGAGATGGCCGGAACGCCGCAGGCGGTGCGCGACCTGCTGATGGCGGTCTGGCAGCCGGCAAAGGCCCGCGCCGACGGCGATGCGGTCATCCTCGAACGGAGACTGGTGGCAGACGGAGAAGCGGCGCCGCTGCAACCGTGGGACTGGCACTATTACGCCGAAAAGCGGCGCAAGGCCGAACACGATTTCGACGACGCGGCGCTCAAGCCGTATCTGCAACTGGAGCGGATGATCGAGGCGGTCTTCGACTGCGCGCGGCGCCTGTTCGGGCTCGATTTCGCGCCGCTCGACCTGCCGCTGCACCACCCCGATGCCCGCGCCTGGGAGGTAACACGCGATGGCCGCCATATGGCGGTATTCATCGGCGATTATTTTGCCCGTTCGGGCAAGCGCTCGGGTGCGTGGTGTTCGGCACTGCGCAGCCAGCAGAAACTGGCGGGGGATATACGCCCGCTGGTGATGAATGTCTGCAACTTCGCCAGACCGGGCGCCGGGGCACCGGCGCTGCTTTCCTACGACGACGCGCGCACCCTGTTTCACGAATTCGGCCATGCGCTGCACCAGATGCTGAGCGATGTGAGCTACGAAAGCATCTCGGGCACCTCGGTTCCGCGCGATTTCGTCGAATTGCCGAGCCAGCTATACGAACACTGGCTGGAAGTGCCCGAAGTGCTGACCCGTTTCGGCACCCATGCCGCAACCGGCGCGGCGATGCCGGCGGAGATGCTCGAACGGGTACTGGCCGCATCGACCTTCGACATGGGGTTCAATACCGTCGAATACATCGCCTCGGCCATGGTCGATCTGGAGTTTCACGACGGCCCGCCGCCGGCCGATCCGATGCAGAAACAGGCCGGGGTCCTGGCTGAAATCGGCATGCCCCCGGCGATCCGCATGCGCCATGCCACGCCGCATTTCGCCCATGTCTTTTCCGGCGGATATTATGCGGCAGCCTATTATTCCTACATGTGGTCCGAGGTGATGGACGCCGACGCCTTCGCCGCCTTCGGGGAGGCCGGCGATCCGTTCGACCCGGCGGTAGCGCAATCGCTGGAAAGGAACATCCTGTCGACCGGCGGATCGAAGGATCCGGAGGTTCTCTATACCGCGTTCCGGGGCCGGTTGCCGGTGGTCGATGCATTGCTCAGGGGGCGGAGCCTCGATACCGTGGGGTGAGCACTCTGTCTGCGGAGAACCGAACATGCCAACGCCACTTGCCGCCGGAACCTGCCGATGCGGAAATACACGGATCGAGATATCCGCACCGCCCGTCATGACGGCGGCCTGCCATTGCCGCGGCTGCCAGAAGATGAGTTCGGGCGCATTTTCGCTGACGGCGATGATCCCGGCCGGCGCCTTTCGCGTCGTCGGGGGCGAACCGGTCAGGGGCGGCATTCGCGGCCCGCAGCTCGATCACCGGTTCTGTCCCGACTGCATGACCTGGATGTTCACGCGGATCGCCGGCATGGACCATCTGGTGAACGTGCGCCCGACGATGTTCGACATCGCGGAATGGACCGTCCCCTTCGTCGAGACCATGACGGCCGAGAAACTGCCCTGGGCGACAACGCCGGCGCGCCGCAGCTACAAGGCGTTTCCGCCCGAAGAGGATTTTCCGGCGCTGCTGAGCGAATTTGCGGCGGAACGGGGGTAACCGCAACCGCCCGGCCTCAGTGCCGGACCGGATCGTGGTGGATGATGACGTCGGCCTGCGGATAGCGCTTCAGGATCGCCCGGGTCAAATCGGCCCCGATGTCGTGCGCCTCGGTCAGCGACATGCGCCCGTCGATCTCGACATGCATGTTGACGAAGATGCGCGCCCCGGCGGTGCGGGTGCGCAGGTCGTGAAAGCCCTCGATTCCCGGCCAGTCGCGGGCCAGCGCCTCGATCCCGCGCACGATCGCCGGGTCTGCCTGACGGTCCATCAGCGCATCCCAGGCGCCGCGCCCGATGCCGAATGCACCGACGGCAAGGATGCCGGCGGTGCCGATGGCCACCACGCTGTCGATCTGCGCAAGGCCGAAGCGACTGGCGGCCCACAGCGACAGCAGCGCGCCGACATTGGGGATCAGATCGCTGACGTAATGCAGCGAATCGGCTGCCACGACCCGGTTGCCAGTGCGGGCGGCGACATGCCGTTGCCACAGCACGAGCGCCAGCGTCAGGACGATCGAGAGCCCCATCACCGCCATGCCCTCGCCTTCGGCGGCAAGCGGTGGCGGGGTGTCGGCGATCAGGCGGCGCACCCCGGCGGTGCCGATGACCGTGGCGGCGATCAGCAGGAACAGCGCCTGTCCCAGCGCGGCCAGATCCTCGGCCGAGCTGTGACCGAAGCCGTGATCGTCGTCGGGCGGGCGGGTTGCATAGACGATCGCCCCCAGCCCGGTGAGCGAAACCATCAGGTCGAGCCCGCTGTCGGCCAGCGAGGCGGCGATCGACAGCGCCCCGGTTTGCCCCAGCGCCCAGAGCTTCAGCGCCACCAGCACCAGCGCCACGCCCGCCGATGCGATGCCGGCGGTAACATTCAGGCGATTGTTGCTGACCGACATGACACCATCCCAAACGACCGGGCGGGATATCTAGGCATTGCGCCACCCCGGCGCAAGCGGATTGCCGGTGTGGCGACGCACTCCGATGCCGTCCGCGTCGGGCGCGCCGGTCGTCTATTCGCGGATTTCCTCGCGCCCGACACCCCAGAGCGCGCTTTTCTCGACCCAGCCTCTCTGGCCATCGGCGGCGACGCGGCACCAGTCGGGGTTGCATTCGCCAAGCCGCGCGACAACACCGCGCTCTGCCCTGGCGACGACCTCGCTCGCGGTATCCGGGCGGCTGCGCAGGCTGGCCATCTCGGATTCGACCATCACGGTGCGGACACCGGACAGCAGCGAATAGTGCAGCCACCCGCCGGCGCCGTCATGGTCGCGCACCCGCCGCCAGTGGCCGAACTCCGCCACCACCTCGAGCGGCAGCGCCCGGCGGGTATAGACCCAGTCGATGCGGTGGCTCAGCGAAGGGCCGCGCCGGGCGTTGCCCTCGGAGGATTTGAGCGACACGAACCGGGGCAGCGGAAGGTTGGTGACCGGGCCACGCTTGGCTGCCTCGGCGGCGGAAAGGCCGCCGGCGAGGGCCGTTACCGCAAGAACGAAAGCCGGAATCAATGCGAAAGACGCCCGCTTGCGGGGCGATTGTGCCTTCTGTCCCATGTTATTTTGTCGCTCGTCTCTGGGGGGCGCTTGTGCCGCGCCGCTTCACCGGTCACTCTGCCGCGTGACGCAGGATTCAGGGAAGTCTCAGGAGGGGTCCGATGCAGAAAGAGCCGCTGAGTGTTGTCGTAACGCGACGGTTGCCCGACGTGGTGGAGGCGCGGATGTCCGAGCTGTTCGATACCGAACTGCGCTCCGGGGACGTTCCGCTGACCCGCGACGAACTGGTCGAGGCGATGCGCCGTGCCGATGTTCTGGTGCCCGCGATCACCGACCGGATCGACGCGACCATGCTGGCCCAGGCGGGCGACCGGCTGAAGCTGATCGCCAACTATGGTGCCGGGGTCGACAATGTCGATATTGCCTCGGCGCGCCAGCGCGGCGTGCTGGTGACCAACACGCCGGGCGTGACCACCGACGATACGGCCGACATGACGATGGCGCTGATCCTTGCCGTGACCCGGCGCATTCCCGAGGGGCTGGCCGTGATGCAGGCCGGGCGCTGGGAAGGCTGGGCGCCGACCGCCTTTCTGGGCGGCCGGGTGGCCGGGCGGCGGCTCGGCATCCTCGGTATGGGGCGGATCGGGCAGGCGGTGGCGCGGCGCGCCCACGTCTTCGGCATGCAGATCCACTATCACAACCGTCGCCGCCTGCGCCCCGAGATCGAGCAGGAACTGGACGCGACCTGGTGGGAGAGCCTCGACCAGATGGTGCGGCGCATGGACGTGATCTCGATCAACTGTCCGCACACGCCGTCGACCTTCCATCTGATGAACGCGCGGCGGCTGAAACTGCTGAAGTCCACGGCGGTGATCGTGAACACCTCGCGCGGCGAGGTGATCGATGAGAACGCGCTGACCCGCATGCTGCGGGCGGGCGAGATCGCCGGTGCCGGGCTCGATGTCTACGAGCATGGCGCCAATATCAACCCGCGGCTCAGGAACCTCGAAAATGTTGTGCTTCTGCCGCAGATGGGTTCCGCCACGCTTGAGGGGCGGATCGAGATGGGTGAAAAGATCATCATCAATATCAAGACCTTCGATGACGGTCATCGTCCGCCCGATCTGGTGGTTCCGTCCATGCTGTGACCGTGGCGCCGCCAGTCCGGAACGCGCGCCAATCCTCATGGCAGCGTATACCCGCCCTTGCGGCGGCAACGCGGGACAATCATATCTGCTGGAACGACAATTGAAATGACGGGAGGTCCCATGGCTACCTTTGACGAGCGGAAGAACACCTTCGAGAAGAAATTCGCCCACGACGCCGACATGCAGTTCCGCGCCGAGGCGCGGGCGAACAAGCTGCTGGGCCTGTGGGCGGCGGGCCTGATGAACAGGACCGGGGCCGATGCCGATTCCTACGCGCAGGAGGTCATCAAGTCCGATTTTCAGGAGGCCGGCGACGAGGATGTGATCCGCAAGGTTTCGGGCGATCTGGGGAGTCTGGCGAGCGCCGACGAGATTCGCGGGAAACGCGCGGAATTCCTCGACGAGGCGAAGGCGCAGCTGGCGGGCGAGGGCTGATCGCGCCGGAAGCGTTCGGGCGCATCGGACAGACCGGGGCAACGCGCAAAAGAATCACTGATACGCTGATACAAGGGGCCGGCCCGACCGGCCCCTCTTCACGCCGTCCGCCACCAGATGCGCGGTGATGCTGCCGCGAGGCGTCCGCCGGAGCCGGGAATCGTCAGGCGTTGAACAGGAAATGCAGCACGTCGCCATCCTGAACGACGTAATTCTTGCCCTCGACCCGCATCCTGCCCGCCTCCCTGGCGCCCTGTTCGCCGCCGCAGGCGATGAAATCGTCATAGGCGATGGTCTCGGCGCGGATGAAGCCGCGCTCGAAATCGCCGTGGATGACGCCGGCGGCCTTCGGCGCGCGGTCGCCCTTGTGAATGGTCCAGGCGCGCGCCTCCTTCGGTCCGACGGTGAAATAGGTCTGAAGGCCCAGCAGATTGTGGCCGACACGGATCAGCCGGTCGAGCCCGGCTTCCTCCAGCCCCAGTTCCGACAGGAACAGCCCGGCCTCGTCCGGGTCGAGCTGCGCGATCTCTTCCTCGATCCGGGCCGAGATCACCACCGCAGCGGCGCCTTCGCCGGCGGCCATCTGCGCCACCGCTTCCGACAGCGCGTTGCCCGCGGCGGCGTCCTGCTCGGCCACGTTGCAGACGTAAAGCACCGGCTTGGCGGTCAGAAGCTGCAACATGCTCCAGGCCCTGGCGTCCTCATCGTCCACCGCGACGGTGCGGGCCGGCCTGCCGTCTTCCAGCGCCGCAAGCGCGGCCCTGAGCAGGCGTTCCTGCTGCACGGCCTCCCTGTCGCCGCCGCGCACCTTGCGGCCGAGGTTCTGCAGGCGCTTTTCAACGCTCTCCATGTCGGCCAGCATCAGTTCGGTCTCGATGGTCCGGGCGTCCTCCACCGGATCCACCCGGCCGTCGACATGGGTCACGTCGCCGTCCTCGAAACAGCGCAGCACGTGGGCGATGGCATCGCATTCGCGGATATTGGCAAGAAACTGGTTGCCGAGCCCCTCGCCCTTCGACGCTCCCTTCACCAGCCCGGCGATATCGACAAAGGTCATGCGCGTCGGGATGATCTGCTTTGATTTCGCAATCGCCGCCAGGTTCTCCAGCCGGGGGTCGGGAACGGCAACCTCGCCCACATTGGGCTCGATGGTGCAGAACGGAAAATTCGCCGCCTGCGCGGCGGCGGTCCGGGTCAGCGCGTTGAAGAGCGTCGACTTGCCGACATTCGGCAGCCCGACGATGCCGGTCTTGAAGCCCATCTCTGAATCCTTGTGGAAAGGTTGCGGCCTTCTAGTGTGTGATCCCTGCGCCTGCAAGACAGCTATCGGAGCATGGTGAAATCGCGTTAGGCTGGCGGTGACCGATCCGGTCGACGCTATCGAACAGAGGACGACAATGCCATCCATCAGCCCATACCTGTTTTTTGACGGAAACTGCCGCGAGGCGATGACCGCCTATGCCGAGATCCTCGGCGGTGAGCTTCTCGCCATGATGAGTTTCGCCGAGGCTCCTGAAATCGAGGGTTTTCCCAAGGTGCCGGAAGATCTGATCATGCATGCCGCAGTGGGTTTCGCCGGCCATATGATCATGGGTTGCGACGACATGCCGGGGCGGAACGTCAGGCCGGCATCGACCTACGTATCGGTATCCTTGCAGGAAACCGCGCAGGCCAGGCAGGTGTTCGACAGACTGTCGGAAGGCGGCGAGGTCCTGATGGCCTTCGACAAGGCGTTCTTCGCCGACGGGTTCGGATCGCTGCGCGACCGCTGGGGGCAGCTCTGGATGGTCAGCACCGATACCGGGATGGGCTGAGCTTCGTCCGCCGCCGAACGGGCGGGCCGGCTTGATTTTCCGGCCCGCTTTCTGCAAGTGGATCGGGACCGTTTGCGAGGATTGCCATGACCAGGATCGACGACACGTTCCAGCGCCTGAACGCCGGGGGCCGCAAGGCCTTTGTCGCCTATGTGATGGCGGGCGATCCGGATTATCCGACCTCGCTCGAAATCGTGAAGGGCCTGCCGGGGGCGGGGGTCGACATCATCGAACTGGGCATTCCCTTCACCGATCCGATGGCCGACGGGCCGACGATCCAGCATGCCGGGCAGCGTGCGCTTGCATCTGGCCAGACGCTGAAAAAGACGCTGGACATGGTGGCGGCCTTCCGCATGGACGATCAGAAGACGCCGGTTGTCGCGATGGGGTATTACAACCCGATCTACAGCTTCGGGGTGGAGCGGTTTCTGGAAGACGCCAGGGCCGCCGGCATCGACGGGCTGATCGTTGTCGATCTGCCGCCCGAGGAGGACGACGAGCTTTGCATCCCGGCGCAGCGGGCGGGGCTGAACTTCATCCGGCTGGCCACACCGACCACCGATGACCGGCGCCTGCCGAAGGTGCTGCGCAATACCAGCGGCTTTGTCTACTATGTTTCGATTACCGGCATCACCGGCGCGGCCGAGCCGCAGGCGGCCGATGTCGCCCCCGAGGTGGCCCGCATCAAGGCGGCGACCGACCTGCCGGTGATTGTCGGTTTCGGCATCAATTCGCCCGAAAAGGCCGAGGTGATCGCGGGGATCGCCGACGGTGCGGTGGTCGGTTCGGCGATCGTGAAACTGATCGGCGACGGCAGGCCGGTGGCCGAGGTTCTTGCCTTCGTGAAGGGTCTTGCCGACGGCGCGCACCGCGCCTGAACGCCCGCGATCCGGCGGATATCGGGTTTTCCGCGCCCGAATGTCATCCGGCGATTGCGGCAGAGGCCGCGTTTCGCATAGCCTGTCCCAGCGTTCTGGAGGGTATCATGCCGGTCATCACCAATATCGCCGATCTGAAGCGAATCTATCGCCGCCGGGTCCCGAAGATGTTCTACGACTATGCCGAATCCGGCAGCTGGACCGAACAGACCTTTCGCGAGAACACCACCGATTTCTCCCGGATCAATCTGCGCCAGCGCGTCGCGGTGGACATGACCAACCGCACCACCGCCGGCACGATGATCGGGCAGGATTACGCCATGCCGGTTGCGCTGGCTCCGGTGGGAATGCTGGGCATGCAGCACGCCGATGGCGAGATTCTCGCCGCACGGGCGGCCGAGAAGTTCGGTGTGCCCTTCACGCTTTCCACCATGTCGATCTGTTCGATCGAGGACGTGGCCGAGCGCACCAGCAAGCCGTTCTGGTTCCAGCTCTACACGATGAAGGACGAGGATTACCTGCGCCGGCTGATCGAGCGCGCCAAGGCAGCGAAGTGCTCGGCCCTGGTTATCACGCTCGATCTTCAGATCATCGGCCAGCGCCACAAGGACCTCAGGAACGGCCTGTCCGCCCCGCCGAAACCGACGCTGGCCAACTGGATCGACCTTTCGACCAAATGGGGCTGGGGCATCGAGATGCTGAAAACCCCGCGCCGCCAGTTCGGCAATATCATCGGCCATGTCGACAACATCGACGATCCGTCCTCGCTGACCGCCTGGACCGCAACGCAGTTCGACCCGTCGCTCGACTGGAAGAAGGTCGAAAAGCTGATCTCGATGTGGGGTGGCAAGACGATTCTCAAGGGCATTCTCGATGTCGGGGACGCGCGGATGGCGGCCAATGTCGGCGCCGACGCCATTGTCGTGTCCAACCACGGCGGGCGGCAGCTCGACGGCGCGCTGAGCTCGATCCGCATGTTGCAGCCGATCCTCGATGCGGTCGGCGATCAGGTCGAGGTGCATCTCGACAGTGGAATCCGTTCGGGTCAGGACGTTCTCAAGGCGATCGCCATGGGGGCCAAAGGCACGATGATCGGACGCGCCTATGTCTATGGTCTGGGTGCCATGGGCGAAGAGGGTGTCACCAGGGCGCTGGAGGTTATCCACAAGGAACTGGATGTGACGATGGCGCTGTGCGGCCACCGGCGCCTGCAGGATGTCGGGCGCGACATCCTTCTGGTGCCCGAGGATTTCGAAGGCCGCTGGAAGCGGTTCTGATCATGCGCGCCGGTCTGGCGCGAATCGTGCGCCGGCAAGATTGTTCTGTTTTTTGCCCGCGACAGGCAAGTTTGTTGTTGCGTTGATTTGGCGCTTCGCGCACGATTCCCGCCTGTCCGGCGGCTGGCAAGCGTTGTGCCCTTGCGGTTTGGCGGACGCCTAACTCATTGTCGAGGAATGGCTTTTGGATTGGCTGAGAAAACAAATTTACTGTCTGACGAAGCCTTTCGTTAATTTCTTGACATAAAAATCTTTCTAGAAAAAAGGGTTAGATACTTTTTGACCGAATGGGGTATGGTCTGGCAAACGACGACGCAGGGGAGGCGCATCGATCGTGTCAACAGGCCGAGTGACCATGCCCCCAAACTGCTGACGACACTTTGAGGGGAGGACGACCCATGAGCACTAAGGCAAAGGCTGCCCGGGAAATCGGCGCCATTCCTGCGGATTTCAAAGCCACCGCGCTGATCGATGCGTCGATGTACGAGGACATGTACGCGGCATCGGTTTCGGACCCCGAGGGGTTCTGGGGCGAGCACGGCAGGCGGCTGGACTGGATCCGGCCCTATACGAAGGTCAAGAACACGTCGTTCGAGCCGGGCAATATCGCGGTCAACTGGTTCGAGGACGGCACGCTGAACGTCTGCGCGAACTGTGTCGACCGGCATGTCGCGAAGCGTGGCAACCAGACGGCGCTGATATTCGAGCCCGACAACATTCAGGAGCCGGCGCAGTACATCACCTACCGCCAGTTGCACAACCGGGTCTGCCGGCTGGCCAACGTGCTCGAACAGCTTGGCATCCGCCGCGGCGACCGGGTGGTGATCTATCTGCCGATGGTGCCGCAGGCGGTCTATGCGATGCTGGCCTGCGCCCGCATCGGTGCCATCCACTCGATCGTTTTCGCCGGTTTTTCGCCCGAGGCGCTGGCCGCCCGCATCAACGGCTGCGATGCCAAGCTGGTCATCACCGCCGATTATGCGCCGCGCGGCGGGCGCAAGACGCCGCTCAAGTCGAACACCGATGCCGCGCTTCTGCACTGCATCCACGACCCCAAGGTTCTGGTGGTCCGCCGCACCCGCGAGCAGACGACCTGGGTCGAGGGGCGCGACCACGACTATCACGAGATGATGATGGATGCGCCCGAGGTCAGCACGCCGGCCGAAATGGGGGCGGAGGATCCGCTGTTCATCCTCTACACCTCGGGGTCGACCGGCCATCCGAAGGGGGTGGTCCATACCTCGGGCGGCTATCTTCTCTTTGCCGCGATGACCCACGAATACGTCTTCGACTATCACGATGGCGATGTCTTCTGGTGCACGGCCGACGTCGGCTGGGTGACGGGGCACAGCTATATCGTCTACGGTCCGCTGGCCAACGGCGCCACCACGGTCATCTTCGAGGGCGTGCCGACCTATCCCGATCCGGGCCGCTTCTGGGAGGTGGTCGAGAAGCACAAGGTGAACCAGTTCTATACCGCCCCGACCGCGATCCGCGCGCTGATGGGCCAGGGCGACGAATGGGTCGAGAAGCACGACCTGTCGAGCCTCAAGCTTCTGGGCACGGTGGGCGAGCCGATCAACCCCGAGGCGTGGAACTGGTACAACGAAAAGGTCGGCAAGGGCACGCGCCCGATTGTCGATACCTGGTGGCAGACCGAGACCGGCGGCCATCTGATCACCCCGTTGCCCGGCGCGATCCCGACCAAGCCCGGCTCGGCCACCAAGCCGTTCTTCGGCGTGCAGCCGGTGGTGCTCGACCCGCAGTCGGGGGCCGAGATCGGTCAGGTGGAATGTGAGGGCGTGCTGTGCATCAAGGACAGTTGGCCGGGCCAGATGCGCGGCATCTGGGACGACCACGGCCGTTTCGAGCAGACCTACTTCGCCGATTACAAGGGCTACTACTTCTCGGGCGACGGCTGCCGGCGCGATGCCGACGGCTATTACTGGATCACCGGCCGGGTCGTCGACGTGATCAACGTCTCGGGCCACCGGATGGGCACGGCCGAGGTCGAATCGGCGCTGGTGGCGCATATGAAGGTCGCCGAGGCGGCGGTGGTCGGATATCCGCATCCGATGAAGGGGCAGGGCATCTATTGCTATGTCACCCTGATGAACGACGTCGAGCCCACCGACGAACTGCTCAAGGAATTGCGCATGTGGGTCCGCCACGAGATCGGCCCCATCGCCACCCCCGACATCATCCAGTGGGCCCCCGGCCTGCCCAAGACCCGCTCGGGCAAGATCATGCGCCGCATCTTGCGCAAGATCGCCGAAAACGACTACGGCTCCCTTGGGGATACCTCGACGCTCGCAGACCCCTCCGTGGTCGAGGACCTCATCGAAAACCGTATGAACAAAGGCTGAGGGCCCATGAGCGAAACCAAACAATCCAACGTCCTGATCCTGCTGGGCCCTCCGGGGGCCGGCAAGGGCACCCAGGCCCGAATGCTCGAAGACAGGTTCGGGTTCGTGCAGTTGTCGACAGGCGACCTGCTGCGCGAGGCCGTCGCGGCGGGAACCGCTGCCGGCCGCAAGGCCAGGCCGGTCATGGAAGCCGGCGATCTGGTGAGCGACGAGATCGTTCTGGAGGTCCTGAACGAGCGGCTGGCCGAGCCGGATGTCGCCAGGGGTGTGATTCTCGACGGCTTTCCGCGGACCCTCGGGCAAGCCGAAGCGCTCGATACGCTGCTTGCCGACCGCAATCAGCGGATTTCGGCGGCAATCAGCCTCGTGGTCGAGGACGACGCGATGGTCGAGCGGATTTCCGGCCGCTACACCTGCGCCGTTTGCGGCGAGGGTTACCACGACACCTTCAAGAAGCCCGAAAACGAGGGCGTTTGCGACAAGTGCGGCGGTACCGAGTTCAAGCGCCGCGCCGACGACAACGCCGAGACGGTGCGTGCGCGCCTTGTTGCCTATCACGAGGAAACGGCGCCGCTGATCGCGTTCTACCGTGACCGCGGTGTGCTGAGGGAAGTGGATGCGATGGGCGCGATCGACGAGATCGCGGCCGATCTGGACAGGATTGTCGAGCAGGCCAGCGCCTGATCGGCGGGGCGGGGGCATCCCCGCCCGCGAACCGGTACCGAGTTATCCGGGTGAGGCCGCTGCGCGCAGGACGCGCGCAGCGACAAACAGAAACCAACGGGAGGACATTATGTCGGAAAAACCTGAGGCTCTCGGCTACTGGAGGGCGAACATCCGTATCGTCACCTGGTTGCTGATCATATGGGCGATCGTGCCCTTCGGATTCGGCATCCTGCTGCGGCCGATGTTGTCGGGGATCACCGTCGGAGGCTCGGATCTGGGCTTCTGGGTGGCGCAGCAGGGGGCGATCCTCGTCTTCCTCGTCATCATCTTCTACTACGCCTGGCGGATGAACAAGCTCGACGCCGAATACGGCGTGGACGAGCAATAATCGACGGGGACCGGATAATGGATCAGTTTACAATCAATTTGATCTTCGTCGGCGGTTCGTTCGCGCTCTACATCGCGATCGCGATCTGGGCGCGGGCCGGCTCGACGAGCGAATTCTATGCCGCCGGCCGGGGCGTTCACCCGGTGCTGAACGGCATGGCGACCGGCGCTGACTGGATGTCGGCGGCGTCGTTCATCTCGATGGCGGGTCTGATCGCCTTTGTCGGCTACGACAACTCGACCTACCTCATGGGCTGGACCGGCGGCTACGTGCTGCTGGCGCTGATGCTCGCGCCCTACCTGCGCAAGTTCGGCAAGTTCACCGTGCCCGAGTTCATCGGCGACCGTTTCTACAGCCAGAGCGCGCGCATGGTGGCGGTGGTCTGTCTGATCGTCGCCTCGGTGACCTACGTGATCGGCCAGATGACCGGCGTCGGCGTGGCCTTCGGCCGCTTCCTTGAGGTGTCCAACACCACCGGCCTGCTGATCGGCGCCTGTGTGGTTTTTGCCTATGCGGTGTTCGGCGGCATGAAGGGCGTGACCTATACGCAGGTTGCGCAATACTGCGTGCTGATCCTGGCCTATACGATTCCGGCCATCTTCATCTCGCTGCAACTGACCGGCAACCCGGTTCCGCCGCTGGGTCTGTTCGGGACCGATCTCGGCTCGGGCGAGCCGCTGCTGGTGAAGCTGGACCAGATCGTCACCGATCTCGGCTTTGCCCAGTACACCACCCATCACACCGACACGCTGAACATGGTTCTGTTCACCATGTCGCTGATGATCGGGACGGCCGGCCTGCCGCACGTCATCATGCGCTTCTTCACCGTGCCGACCGTCGCCGATGCGCGCTGGTCCGCCGGGTGGGCGCTGGTGTTCATCGCGCTGCTCTACCTGACGGCCCCGGCCGTTGGCGCGATGGCGCGCTTCAACATCACCAACCAGTTCTGGCCGGACGGCATCAGCGGCGAGGCGGTCTCGATCGAGACCATCGCCAGCGATCCGGGCTACGCCTGGATGGGAACCTGGCAGAAGACCGGGCTTCTGGGATGGGAAGACAAGAACGGCGACGGCAGAATCCAGTACTATAACGAGGCGAACCCGGACATGGCTGCCCGGGCGGCCGAGAGCGGCTGGACCGGTAACGAGCTGACCAACTTCAACAACGACATCCTCGTTTTGGCCAACCCCGAGATCGCCAACCTTCCGGGCTGGGTGATCGGTCTGGTCGCCGCCGGCGGCCTGGCTGCCGCCCTGTCGACCGCCGCCGGGCTGCTGCTGGCCATTTCCTCGGCGGTGAGTCACGACCTGTTGAAGGGTCAGCTGACCCCGAACATGTCGGAAGCGGCCGAACTGATGTCGGCGCGTGTCGCCATGGCCGTCGCCATCGTGATCGCCACCTATCTGGGCATGAACCCGCCGGGCTTTGCCGCCCAGACGGTGGCGCTTGCCTTCGGTATCGCCGCGGCGTCGATCTTCCCGACGCTGATGATGGGGATCTTCTCGAAACGGGTAAACAACACCGGTGCCGTGACCGGTATGCTGGTGGGTCTGCTCTTCACGGTGATCTACATCTTCCTGCACAAGGGCTGGTTCTTCATTCCCGGCACGGCAAGCTTCCCCGACACCGTCGACGGCTCGCTGCTGGGAATCCAGTCCACGGCGATCGGAACGGTCGGCGCGCTTCTGAACTTCGCCTCGGCCTTCGTTGTGTCGCGGATGACGGCGGAGCCGCCGCAGGAGATTCAGGATCTGGTCGAAAGCGTCCGCATTCCGCGTGGCGCGGGTACCGCCACCGATCACTGACATCGAACGAGAATGGTGCGGGCCCTGAAGGGCCCGCGCCCGATACAGGGACCAGATTCGGCGCGTCCCCATGTCCGGGGGCGCGCCGGTTCCTCCAAGGGATACCAGCGGTGAGACGATGACCGACACCGACACAGATCGCGATACGCGCATCCAGCGCTTTCTCGAAAACGTCCATCCCTACGATACGCTCAGCCAGGAAACGCTCACCCGGATCGCCGGTGCGTTCCGCGACAGGGTGGCAGGGCCGGGCAGTGTCATCTATTCGGTCGGCGAACCGTTAGACGGGCTCTATCTCATCGAGCACGGCAAGGTCGAGATCACCGACGAGGTCGGTGCCCCCGTATCGCTGCTCAAGGGGCGCAACACCTTCGGCGAGCGCGGTCTGGTGCGCGACGGGCTCGCCCGGACCAATGCGCGGGCGGTGGACGAAACGCGCCTGCTGGTTCTGCCGGTCGAGATATTCCACGAACTGAACCGCACCAACCACAGCTTCGCCCGCTTCTTCGACCGTGGCCGGAGCGGTGCGCGCGAGCGGCGCGGCGAGATTGCCACCCAGAAGGTCGGCGACCTGATGGCGCGCAATCCGCTGACGGTGGCGCCGGAAACGACAGTGCGCACCGCGGCCGGTACGATGCGGGATACCCGCGTTTCCTGTCTGGCGGTGACCGAGGCCGGTAACCGCCTGCTCGGTATCGTCACCCTGCGCGACATGGCGACCAAGGTGGTCGCCTCGGGCCTGCCCGGAAGCACGCCCGTGCACGAGATCATGACCCGCAACCCGGTCAGCCTCGCGCCGTCGGCGCTGGGTTCGGATCTGCTCAACGTGATGCTGGAAAACAAGGTCGGCCATGTGACCGTGACCGAGGGCGACCGGCTTGTCGGCATCCTGACCCAGACCGATCTGACGCGGTTCCAGGCGATCAGTTCGGCCTCGATGGTGCAGGAGATTGCCGAATCCTACACCGCCGAGGAGATGGCGCGGGTGACCGCGCGGCTGCCCAAGCTTCTGATGCAGCTTGTCGGTGCGGGCAACCGTCACGAGGTGGTGACGCGGCTGGTCACCGACATCGCCGATGCGGCCACCCGCCGCCTGATCGCGCTGGCCGAGGCCGAGCTTGGTGCGCCGCCGGTCGAATACCTGTGGCTGGCCTGCGGCTCGCAGGGCCGGCAGGAGCAGACCGGCGTTTCCGATCAGGACAATTGCATGATCCTGAGCGACGACGCGACCGAGGGCGATCTGACCTACTTCGCCCGGCTGGCAAAGTTCGTCTCGGACGGGCTCGATACCTGCGGCTATTTCTACTGCCCGGGCGACATGATGGCGAGCAACCCGCGCTGGCGGCAGCCGCTGTCGGTCTGGCAGCGCTATTTCCGCGGCTGGATCGACAAGCCCGACCCCGAGGCGCAGATGCTCGCCTCGGTGATGTTCGACCTGCGGCCCATCGGCGGGGCGAAGCACCTGTTCGAAAACCTGCAGGAGGAAACCCTTCAGGCGGCACGCAGGAATTCGATCTTCGTCAGTCACATGATCGCCAACTCGCTGAAGCACACGCCGCCGCTGGGCCTGTTCCGCGGCTTTGCCACCGTGCGTTCGGGCGAACACAAGAACGAACTGGACATGAAGATGAACGGCGTCGTGCCGGTGGTGGATCTGGGGCGCATCTATGCGCTGAAGGGCGCCATTACCCAGGTCAACACGCGCGCCCGGCTCGAGGCGGCCGAGGCGAGCGGCACGATCTCGCAATCCGGCGGGCACGACCTGATCGATGCCTACGACCTGATCGCCGAGACACGGCTGAACCAGCAGGCCGAGGAAATCCGCGCCGGAAGCAAGCCGGACAATTTCATGCTGCCCTCGGATCTGAGCGATCTGGAACGCAGCCATCTGCGCGATGCCTTTGTCGTCGTCCGCACCATGCAATCGGCCGCGGGGCAGGGCAAGGGGATGCTGAGCTGAGGCCGTGCCGGCAGGATAACGCGGTACATGCGCCGGGGAGGGGCCATGTTTCTTGAACTGATCGCAGCCTTCGCGGCGGGATTTCTGGCCGCCGGCGTGGTTCTGATCCTGAACCGCCTGTCCGGCGGACGGCTGCCGAAATGGGCGATGCCGGCCGCGGCGGGCACGGCGATGATCGTTTACGCGATGTATATGGAATACACCTGGTTCCAGCGCAGCGCGGCAGAGTTCCCTTCGGGCGTGCACGTCGTCACCACTCACACCACCAGCGCGCCCTGGCGGCCATGGACCTATCTGTGGCCGATCATCAACCGCTTCACCGCGATCGACACGGCGACGATCCGCAGCAACGGGGCGGTGCCCGGCCAGCATATGGCGCAGATCGTCTTTATGGGGCGCTGGAAGGCGCCGCGCGTGCTGCCGATGGTCTTCGATTGCGAGGGCAACCGTATCGCGCCGCTGGCCGATTCGGTCGTCTTCGACGAATCCGGGCGCGTGACCGAGGCGGAATGGACCGAGGTCGGCGTCGGCGACCCCGCCCTTTCACTTGTCTGCAAGGAGGACTGACATGACCGGAAGCGACCCCGCCGCCCGTATCCTGATTGTCGAGGACGAGGACAACATCGCCCTCGCCCTGACCCATGTCCTTCGCCGCGAGGGATGGGAGGTGAGCCGCGTCGCGAACGGCGACGCGGCGCTGCCGGCGATCCGCGCCGAACATCCCGATCTGGTGCTGCTCGACGTGATGCTGCCCGGCCAGTCGGGCTACGAGATCTGCCAGGCGATGCGGCTCGACGAAACGCTCTCGGATGTGCGGATCCTGATGATGACCGCGCGCGGCAATGCGATGGAGCGGCGCAAGGGGCTGGCGCTCGGGGCGGACGGGTTCATCGCCAAGCCGTTCGATCTTTCGACCCTGATGGCGCAGGTGCGGGCAATGCTCGCCGGCGAGACGGAGGCGAACGATGCGTGACCGGCTGGCCCAGGCGCTCAGCCTCAGGCTCCGGGTGTTTCTGTTCTTTGCGTTTCTTGCCTTCGGCGGTGTTGCCGCCGTGCTTTTCGGTCTCTGGCTGGGTTATCTCCGCCTCGACGAGACGACTCCGGCCTCGGCTTTCGTTTCCGCCGGGCTGATATCGGTATTCTGCATTCTGGCCCTCGTGACATGGGTCTGGCACCTGTTCGACGAAAACGTCGCCCGGCCGATCCAGAAGCTTGCCGGCGGCATGCGCGCGCGCGCCCACGCCGATATCGACGAGGAACTCGACCATGCCGACGCGCGCTATCTGGGCGATCTCGGGCATGCAGCATTTGCGGTTACCGGCACGCTGGCCGAAACCAAGAACGCGCTGGCCGAGGCCGTCGAGCGCGAGACCACCCGGCTCGCCGTCGAGAATGCGCGGCTTCAGGCGCTGCTGGCCGACGTGCCAGCGGGGGTGCTGCTGTGCTCCAACGATCACCAGATCGTTTTCTACAACGGTCAGGCGCTGGAGCTGCTTCCGGGCGAGGTGGTGGCCGGCCTCAACCGGTCGGTGCTCGATTACCTGCGCCCCGCCCCGCTGAGAAACGCCTATCGGCGGCTGAAGGCTTCTGCCGATGCCGATGCCTATTGCGATGTGCTCTGCACCGCCGTCCAGTCGGGCGAGGTGCTGGCCGGGCGCATGCGGCTGGTCAACCTGCCCCATCGTGCCGGCGAGGTGCCGGGCTACGTGCTGACGCTGCGCGACGTGACGTCCGACCTGCGCCTGCATGCCGGGCGCGAGGAGCTTCTGGACGAGATATTCGACCGTGTGCGCCGCCCTGCGGCGAACATTCAGACGGTGCTCGATTCGGGCGCTGCGGCGAATGGCGACGGACGCGCGGCCCTGCTGGGCGAGGTCGACAAGCTGACCCACGCGATCACCGATCTCGGCACCCGCTACGACCGGGACCGCGGCGGCTGGTGGCCGATGGAGGAGGTCCGGGCGAGCGAACTGGTCGATTCGGTTGTCGCGCTCACCGGGCGCGACGGCATAAGGGTGACCGGCGATTCCGAGCCCATGGTCATTCGCTGCGATGCCTTCCAGATCGTCGCCCTGCTGACCCATCTGTGCGAGCGGCTGGTGGCCGTGATCGACGCTTCGGTGATTTCGCTGCGCATCGCGGGCGATGGCGAGGGCGGGGCGATGATCACGCTCGGCTGGAAGGGCGACGTGCTTCAGGTCGGGTTGCTCGAAGGCTGGCTCGATCTGCCGCTCGAGGTGGGCATGGCCAACGTTACCGGGCGTTCGGTGCTGGTGACCCATGCAACCGAGGCCTGGCCCGAACCGGGGCGGCTGGGCCGCGCGATCCTGCGCCTGCCGCTGCCGCAGGCGCGCGCGGTCGAACAGACCCCGGCGCGCGCGCGCCGTTCGGCGGTCTACGATTTCGAACTGCTTGATCGGGAGCCTTCGGGCGAACTGGCCCAGACCCCGCTGCGCGATCTGACCTGCGTGGTCTTCGATACCGAGACCACCGGGCTTCTGCCGTCGTCGGGCGACGAGATCGTGCAGATCGCCGCGCTGCGCCTGCTGGGCGGCAAACGCATACCCGGCGAAAGCTTCGAAACGCTGGTCGACCCCGAACGCCCGATCCCCGCCGTCGCCACGCAGGTGCACCACATCAGCGACGCGATGGTTGCGGGCGCGCCCACCATCGCCACGGCCGGCAAGCGGTTTCATACCTTTGCCCATGGCGCCGTGCTGGTGGCGCACAATGCGCCCTTCGATCTGGAATTCCTGCGCCGGCACGAGGGGGCGATCGGCGCCAGTTTCGACAATCCGGTGCTCGATACGGTGCTGCTGTCGGCGGTGGTCTTCGGTCAGTCCGAAACCCATACGCTCGACGCGCTGACCGAACGGCTGGGGATCGAGATCCCCCCCGAGGCGCGCCATACCGCGATGGGCGATACGATCGCCACGGCGGCGGCATTCGAGATGATGATCCCGATGCTCGAAGGACAGGGCCACCGGACCTTTGGCGAGGTCATCGCGGCCGTGCGCCGGCACAGCCGCCTGCTGCGCGACGCCAACGATCCGGACCGGATCTGATTCCATACCGTATTCCGGCGCCGGTGCGGCGCGCCGTTATCCGCTTCCGTAGCCGCGCCGCTCGAACCGTGGCAGCATGGCCGAGAAGTCCCTTCCCCGGCCATCCTCGTGCTCGACGAATGTTTCGTAGAGCGCCGTGGCGGCAGCGCCGAGCGGGGTGTCGGCATCGACGGCCGCGGCGGCCTGCTGGCTGAGCCGCAGATCCTTGAGCATCAGTTCGGCGGCAAATCCGGGTTTGTAGCCGTTGTCGGCCGGCGATTGCGGCCCGACGCCGGGGGCGGGGCAATAGGTGTTCATCGACCAGGACGACCCCGAGGAGGTCGAGACCACGTCGAACAGCTTCTGCCGGTCGAGCCCCAGCTTGTCGGCCAGCGCAAAGGCCTCGCAGGTGCCGATCATGGTGATGCCGAGGATCATGTTGTTGCAGATCTTCGCCGCCTGTCCGGCACCGGAGCCGCCGCAATGGACAGACTTTCGACCCATCACGTCGAAGAGCGGTGCGACGATGGCAAAGGCGCGCGCCGGGCCGCCGGCCATGAAGGTGAGCGTGCCCGCCGTCGCACCGCCGACCCCGCCCGAAACCGGCGCGTCGATGGCGAGAAGCCCGCTTGCGGTGGCGGCGGTGGCAACGGCACGGGCACTGTCGACATCGACGGTCGAACAATCCAGATGCACCGCGCCCGGCCGCATCGCCGGGTGGATTTCGGCCGCGACCTGACGCAGGATCGCCCCGCCGGGCAGCATGGTGATGACCACCTCGGCCCCGGCGCAGGCCCCGGCCGCGCTTGCGGCCGGCTGCATACCCGCCGGGCAGGGCGCCACCGGGTCGAAGCCCGTCACCGCGTTCCCCGCCGCCGCCAGGTTGGCCGCCATCGGCGCGCCCATGTTGCCCAGTCCGATAAATCCGATCTTCATCTTCCGTTCTCCCCGTCGTCGAATTTCAGTCTGCTGTCGCCGAGCGGCATCAGCATGGCGGCGACCATGGCGGGTGTCACCTCGTCCGGCCGGTTGCGCCAGCGCGGCGCGCGGTCCTTGTCGATGATCGCCGCACGGATACCTTCGAGAAAATCGGCATGCTCCATGGCGCGGAAGGTGAAGCGGTATTCCTGTTCCAGCGAGCGGCGGATGCCGGCGCCCGGACCGCGCAGTCTGTGGCACAGCTCGACCGTGCAGGCCATCGAGAGCGGGGCGTTCCTCGCCAGCGCGGCAAGCGTTTCCGAGGCAAAGGCCGTGTCCTGCTGTTGCAGGCCGCGCAGGATATCGCCCAGGGTTTCGCCGCTGAAATGGGCATCGATCTCGGCCTGCCGCGCGGCAAGCGGGGAGACCGGCGCGGGGCGGGCCGCCCTGTCGATCAGCGCGCAGTCCGGCGTTTCCTCCAGCGCCGCGATCAGTGCCGGCCACGCCGCCCGTGGAACGAACCGGTCGGCGAAACCGGCATGGAGCGCGTCGCCCGGCCCCATCCGGCCGCCGGTGGTGCCGAGGTATTCGCCCAGCCTTCCCGGAGCTTCGGCCAGCAGCAATGTGCCCCCGACATCGGGAATCAACCCGATACCGCATTCGGGCATGGCGATCTGGCTGGTTTCGCAGACCACGCGATGCGAGCAATGGCAGCCGATGCCGACGCCGCCGCCCATGGTGAAGCCCTGCAGGAAGGCGGCAACCGGTTTGGGATATTCGGCCAGCCGCGCGTTCATGTTGTATTCGTCATGCCAGAACCGGCGCCCGTAGGCATAATCGCCGGCCATACCGGTGGCATACATCTCGGCGATGTCGCCGCCGGCGCAGAAGGCGCGCTCGCCCTCGGCGTCGATGACAAGTATCGCCACACCGGGATCGTCGGCCCATGCCTTCAGCGCTGCGTCGATGGCAAGACACATGTCGTAGGTCATCGCATTCAGCGCCCGGGGACGGGTCAGGGTGATACGGCCGGTGCGCCCGACCGTACGGATCGAAATGTCGCTCATCGGTGTGCCAGCAGGTCGCGGGCGGTGATCACCCGCATGATCTCGTTCGTGCCTTCGAGGATCTGGTGCACGCGCAGGTCGCGCACGATCTTCTCGATCCCGTAATCGGCCAGATAGCCGTAGCCACCGTGCAGTTGCAGGCACTGGTCGGCAACCCGGCTGCCGGTCTCGGTGACCAGCTTCTTCGCCATGGCGCAGAACCTTGTCGCATCCGGCGCGCCGGTATCCAGTTTCCACGCCGCCTGACGCAGGAAGGTGCGCGCTGCCTGAAGCGCGATCTCCATGTCGGCGAGACGAAACTGCAACGCCTGGAACCGGTCGAGCGTCTGGCCGAAGGCGCGGCGTTCGGACATGTAGGCGAGCGTCATATCCATCGCCGCCTGCGCGGCGCCCAGCGAACAGGCCGCGATGTTGAGCCGCCCGCCGTCGAGCCCGGCCATCGCATAGGCGAAACCCTGCCCCTCCTCTCCCAGAAGGTTTGCGGCCGGAACGGCGGCGGCATCGAGTTGCACCTGACGCGTCGGCTGGCTTTTCCAGCCCATCTTCGCCTCCAGCCCGCCGAAGGAAAGCCCGGGTGTGCCGTCCTCGATCACCAGCGCCGAAATGCCCCGCGGCCCGTCGCTCCCGGTTCGGGCCATCACCACATAGGCATCGGCGTAGCCACCGCCCGAGATGAACGCCTTGGTGCCGGTCAGGGCATAGCCCTCGTTGGTGCGTTTGGCGCGGGTTTTCAACGCCACCGCGTCCGAGCCCGAGCCGGGTTCGGTCAGGCAATAGGCCAGGACCTTTTCCATCGAGACTGCGCCGGGCAGGAAGCGGGCCCTGAGATCGGCCGAACCGTAGCGATCGAGCATCGCCGCGCACATGTTGTGAATCGACAGGAAGGCCGCGACCGAAGGGCAGGCCATGCTCAGCGCCTCGAAGACCAGCGTCGCGTCGAGCCGCGACAGGCCCGATCCGCCGGATTCCTCCGAGACGTAAAGCCCGCCGAAACCCAGCTTCGCCAGTTTCGGCCAAAGCGCGCGCGGGATCGTGCCCTCGGCCTCCCAAAGCCGCGCATTGGGCGCGATCTCCTCGGCACCGAAGCTGCGCGCCAGATCGAAAATGGCGGCCTGTTCCCCGCTCATCGCGAAATCCATGCGTTTCTCCCCAAGTCGCGTGGAAATTGAATATGCGTTCAATTTTCAATGGCGCCGCAGGTGATGCAAGGGTTTTCGTGCGCGTCGGCGCGGGGATACGCAAATGCCGCCCCGGAGGGGCGGCACATTCAGTTCGTCCGCAAGGGCTCGGTCAGATGACGCGAACCTGGGTGCCGATCTCGACCATCGGGAAAAGGCTGGCCACCTGTTCGTTATACAGACCGAAACAGCCCGACGATGACGGGCGACCGATCTTGCGCGTGTCGTGGGTACCGTGAATCAGATAGGCGGGCCAACCGAGATACATCGCATGGGTGCCCAGCGGATTGTCGGGCCCCGGTCCAACATAACGCGGCAGGTCGGGATCGGTTTCCAGCATGCTGGCGGTCGGGCGCCAGTCGGGGCCGACCTTCTTGCGCACGACCTCGGTATAGCCGCGCTTGGTCAGCTCGTCGGTCTTCGGCACCGATGAGGGAAAAATGTGATAATTGCCCTGCGGAGACCAGAAATGCACCGCGCGGCTGGCCACGTCGCAGACGATCGCGCCGACGCCGATCTGTTCGAAATGGTCTTCCCATTTGCGGCGGGTGAAGCTCGAAATGTTGCGCATCGCGCCGGTCTGCTCGCGCTCGACGGGAAGCGCATCGCCGAAAGCGTGCACGACCGAGGGTGCCGCCAGAATCGGCACGGCGGCGAAACCGGCGAGTACGCCGCGGCGGGTCGGGTTGGAAGACATGGAAACCTGCTCGTTGCTGTTGTTCTGGAGAGATATTTCGCAAAAACCGCGTGCGGGGTCCAGTGGCCGGTTCGGCATACACGGGCTTGTGAGAAGCGGCCGGCTCAGCCGCCGGCCATCCTGACGGCTTTGCGCCCGTCCGGGGTCACGGTATAGATGCCGCGTCCGACACGCTCGAACCAGCCATGATGATTGTCGGCCATCATCCGTGTCGCCCGCGCGACGCCCGTCGCCGCCGAGACATCGCTGCCCTTCGCCGGGCCCTGTGCGCAAAGATGCGCCGCAAGGCGGATCGCATCCTGGCGATAGGCAGTCACCAGCGCGCTGCGGACGGTGCCGCCCCGGTTGGGGTCGCCCTCGCGGCGGGCGAATTCACGCAGAAGCTGCCCCTTGCGTTTTGCCGACGGACGGGGACGGAAGGGCGCCGGATCGAGATGTACCTGCACATGGCCATCCGCCAGCCGCACCGTGATGAGCCCGAGCCCGAGCCGCCGGCAGAGCGCCGCATTCGCCCTGAGTGCGCGCTGGAAGCGGCGCCCCCGGTTATGCGGAACGGCGACATAGACCGAATCGCTGATCCGCTGCCGGGCGACCGCCTGATGAAAGAGCGACAGCGAGAAGGTGCCTTTCAGTTCCACGATCACCGGATCGTCGCCCTCCTCGCCCATCGCGACGACATCGGCGGCGCCGATCTCGGCCTTGACCGTGTAGCCTTGGGATTCGAGCAACGCCTTGACGGGCGGATAGAGGTCTGTCTCGCGCGGGCGCGGTGCCATGGCTCAGAGCCCGTCGTGGAAGGCCTCGATAAGATGCCGGACCACGGCGCGCATCGCATCCTGCGGGCTGTCGCCGGCCGCCAGCCGGGTCTCGCGCACCGCGCGTTGCGCATCGGCGCTGTTGCCCCGGGCCACGATCTCGTGCACGCGCCCGACCTCGGCGGTGCACTGGAGCGCCTCGGCATCCTCGGCCAGCAGTTCGACGATCTCCTCGGCCAGATCGGAAAAGGCCACGATCTCGCGCTGGCCGAAATCGATCATTCCTTCGTTCAGCCCGTAGCGCTGCGCCCGCCAGCGGTTTTCGCCGATCAGGACCGAATCGTAGATGCGCCAGCGCTGGTTTCTGGCCGACAGCCGCCACAGCATGCGGGTGAAGCACTGTGTCAGGGCGGCGATGGTCAACGAATCCTCGAGCCGCGTCGGCACGTCGCAGATGCGTGTCTCGACGGTCGGAAAACGCGACGAGGGTCGCAGATCCCACCAGATTTTCGAGGCGTCCTCGATGATGCCAAGCTCGACTAGGACACCCGACATGCGCTCGAATTCAGCCCAGGATTCGAGCCGTGGCGGCAACCCGGTGCGCGGCAGGTTGTCGAACACCGTCAGCCGGTACGAGGCAAGCCCGGTATCCTGCCCCATCCAGAAGGGCGAGGAACACGACAGCGCCAGCAGATGGGGCAGGAAATAGCTGAGCTGGTTCATCAGGTCGATGCGCTGCGACGGGCTTTCGATGCCGATATGGACATGCATGCCGCAGATCAGCAGCCGCCGCGCCACCCCGGCCAGCGCGCGTTCAAGCTCGTTGTAGCGCGTCCTGTCGGTGTGGTGCTGCAGTTTCCAGTCGGCGAAGGGATGGCACGAGGCGGCGATCGGTGCCAGACCATGGCGCGCCGCGCAGCGGGCGACCGAGGCGCGCAGCTTCTTCAGGTCGTCGCGTGCCGCGCCGACCGTCGGGCAGACCTTGGTGCCGACCTCGATCTGGCATTGCAGGAACTCGGGGCTCACCTGCCCCTGAACCGCCCCGGCGCATTCCTCGATCAGGGCTTCGGGCGCGTTGGCCAGTTCGAGCGTTTCGCTGTCGACGAGCAGGTATTCCTCCTCGACCCCCAGCGAAAGCGCGGGCGCGGTGCGTGGCATCGGCGGTCCTCCCCCCTTGATGTCCGCGCAGCGTGTCAGGAAGGGTGCGCGCGCGCAAGAAGGCGATTGTTGGAAAGGCACGACGACTGGGGTAGAGCTTGCCGGACAGCGCGAGGGAAAGGACGGCGATGCTTGTTGCAGTTGGGGCGATTACGCGGCGGCGGCCGAAGATGTTCGGCCAGCTGCTCGAAAGTCTCGCCGCCATGCGGCGCCCCGAGGGTGTGGAGATCGTCTTTCTTCTTGCCGAAAACGACACCGAATGCAGCGTCGCGACCGAGGTCGCGGCGTTCAGGGCGAGCGTTTGCGAAGATGTCCGGTTCGCGCTTGAACCGACCCCCGGGATCCCCATGGGCCGGAACAGGGTGCTCGACATGGCGCTTGCCGCCGGCGCCGATTACCTGACCTTCGTCGACGACGACGAAACCGTCACCGGCGACTGGCTGGTGAACCTCGTGCGCGGCATGGAAGCCGGGAGGTTCGATCTCGCCGGCGCACCGGTGCGGCTGGTCGCCCCCGAAGGCGGGATGACGGCGTGGAACCGGGCCGTTCTGACGCATCTTCAGGCGCGATCGGAAAGCCGCAACCGCATCCGCCGCAAGGCGGCCGCCGAGGGAAACGACAGCGAGTTGAACATCTACACCAACAACTGGTGTCTGCGGCTTGAGGCGCAGCGCAGGCTCGGTGTGCGCTTCGACGAATCGCTGCAGTTCACCGGCGGCTCGGATACGCGGTTCAGCCTCGACATGAAGGCGGCAGGGGCGCGGATCGGCTGGATACACGACGCGGTGGTCGAAGAACCAACGCCGCAGAAGCGCCTGACCCTGGGCTATCACTTCCGGCGCGCGCGCGACCAGTCGGTCAACGGTGTCCGCCTGAACCGCAAATCGCGTCCGCTGAGCCTGGTCCAGGCGCTGCTGCGAAGCGTGGACGGCATGCTCTATCTGCTGAGCGTTCCGGTCAGCGGCCGCTATGCGGTGGTAAAGGCGGTGCACAAGTTCGGCATTGCCGCAGGGCGAATCCGGGGTGCGTTCGGCGGATCGAGCCGCCATTACGCCGCCGATGCCGAGGCGTTTCACACCGAGGGACAGGGCGGCGGAAGCGAAGCGTTGTGACGTGACACCGCCGGTCCCCGGGGGTGCGGCAGGTACGCCGAAGCGCGGGGTGCCAGGATGGCGGCGAGGGTCATGCCAGTGGTCCCGAAGACGGACCCGCGTTCGCCATGCGAAAGGTGGTGCGGAGCCCTTCCTGTTCTGGCAGAGCAAGACACCCGGGCGCGGAACAAGGCCGAAGGCCGCCGCGCCAGCGCCTGGCCGCTCCCGCGGCCAGGCGCTTTGGTGACGACCGTACAACGTTCATATTGCGGGCGGATGTGGCTGGCATAAAGCACTTCGTTCTACCGTCAGGAGCGCCTGTCCACGGCCATGCGTCGGCGCGGCTTGCATCTCACGTGAAAGGCAGCTTCGTCCCGCATTGCCGACATCGCGAACGGTCAGTTCCCGTTGCCATGGGTATCAGGCGAGATACCCGAACTGGCGGAAGGACGCATCCTCCTCCTTGCCGATCACCACATGATCGTGAATCGTCAGCCCGATGGCACGGCAGGCTTCGTTGATCCGGTCTGTCATCTCAATATCCTCGTTCGATGGCGACGGGTCGCCAGATGGATGGTTGTGCATCATCCACCTTGTTTTCCTAAGATACGGAAACTTATATGGAATTTGTCGGGCTGGGAGTTGGTGGGGGCTGCGCTTGGGTGCGGAAATCCCGACCAACTCCTGCCTATATCAGCTTCGCTCCCTCCCGGTAGCGCGACCTCCCTTGGGGGCATCGCAAGTCACGAAGTTTTCCTGGTCCCAACGGTCGAGGTGCTCGATGGGATAGAGGATAGTTTTCCCAAGTTTCACAAAGGATGGCCCGATCCGCAGCGACCTCCAGTTCTTCAGCGTACCGATCGAGATGGTTCCCCTGTACCGATCAGCGACTTCCTTTGTTGTCAGAAATTTTGGTTCAGTCATAGTCCGTGTCTCCGAATACCGTTGGCGCACGGGTGAATAGACCGCCGCTTTCCTCGTTAGAGAAGCCAAAAAAGATCGTAGTAGGGTGGCTTCGGGATCGCGGATATACATCGGCGGGGTTGATCCTCCCGGTCGGTTTTCCCTGCGCGGCCGATTCGGAGAATGCGGAACAGACCTGCTGTTCGCATGCGGTTCAGATATGCGAACGGCAGAGCAGACGAGGGTCGTGACTATCGCCACGCCCAACACGCGGGCTGCGATCGGATGCAGCCCATCAGAATATGAACGCAAAACGGTTGCACCCCCGCAACTACTGATTTTGCGACCTACCAGCTGCGCTTGCCAAAAATTCGCTCTATGCCTGCGGCGAGATGCCTGCTCATCTGCTCGCGCGCCAATGCGCCATTGCCGGATTGGATGGCCGCGAAGATTTCCCGATGTTCCTTCATGACGCGGCGGGAGGTGATGTTCGGTGGTGCCGACCGCAGCTGGCGCCCCAGCTGCAGGCCGAGCGAAATATGCGGCTTCAGGAATTCGAGCGTCATCGGATAATATTTGTTGCCCGTCGCGTGCGCCACCGCCAGGTGGAAAGCGAAATCCCCCTCAGCCACGGCATTGTCCTCCGCCGGGAGGTGCGCCAACGCCTCCACTGCCGCCTCAATGGCCGCTATGCCCTTCAAGTCGCCTTTCAGCGCGGCCTCTTCGGCCGCCGCGCTTTCGACGACGGCCCGAAAGTGCAGGCAGTCCTCGATGTCCATGATGGTTTGAGGGCGGGTATAGCCCGCAGGCGGTAATGGCCCCGCCCGCTTGACGAATGTTCCCGATCCACGCCGCGACTCGATCAAGCCCTCCTCTTTGAGAATTTCCAGCGCGCGCCTGAGAACGGGCCTGGAAACGCCGAGATTTGCGGCGATGTCCACCTCCCGCGGAAGGCGGCCGTCGCCGGACATTTGCCGCGCCGCCAGCATGTCGCGCAGCTGTCCGACTGTGTTCATCACCAGGGGGGATTCCATAGGCGCATCTCCATTTGATTTGTAATCATATGTAAAAATAGATCTACGTCAAATTAAAAAAACGATTTAGTATCAATATGATAATATGGTGCAACACAATGACGATCCATCTGATATTGACATATAGTCTCTCATTTGGTCACAATCGCCCTATTGAGGGAGGTGGCCGTGAAGATCATCGGCGTCGAAACACTACAAATGCAGGAAGCCAGTAACCTTGTGTGGGTGCAACTGCACACCGACGAGGGTCTTGTCGGCTTGGGGGAAACCTTCCGCAATCCTAATGCGGTCATTGCCTATGTCCATTCGACGGCGGCCCCGGCCCTTATAGGTAAGGATCCGTCACGGCGGGTTGCGATCATGCATGATCTCTCGCGGCGCGTCGGGAACCACTTCAACGGGTTCCCGAGCCGAAGCGTGGAGGTCTCGGGAAATTCCGCGGTGGACCTGGCGCTGTGGGATATCTTCGGGAAGGTGCAGGGGCAACCGCTCTACCGCCTGCTGGGCGGGCGGGTGCACGACAGCATTCGAGCTTATAACACGTGTGCCGGAGCGCGGTACAACAACAGGATCAGGCACAATTACAACACGGAACTGATCAGCCGCGACGACACCGCGCCCGAAAGCATCGCGCCGCTCGATGATCTGCTGCTTCAGGTCTTCGAGCCAGTCCGGCTGGCCGAGGAGCTGCTTTCGGAGGGCATAACGGCCATGAAGATTTGGCCCTTCGATCCCTTTGCGCTCAGAAATGGTGGTCAAGAAATCCGCCCCGATGAATTGCGCAAGGCGCTCTGGCCCATCGAACAGATCCGCAATGCGGTCGGCGACCGTATCGATATCATGATCGAGTATCATGGGTTGTGGAAACTTCCAGCCGCGCTCGAAATCGCCGAAGCGCTGCGCGATCTGAACATCTACTGGCATGAAGAGCCAGTCTGGATGCAGAACTTCGACGACATCGCCGTCTACAAATCCCGTGTGAAAGGCCGGGTTGCCGGCAGCGAGAATTTTGGGACGGTGCCTTGGTATCGCGAGGTATTTGCGCGCCGTTGCGTCGACGTGGCCAATTTCGATGTCGCCTGGATTGGTGGGCTCAGCGAGGCGGTCAAAGTCGCCCATCTCGCCGAGGCTTACGACCGCTCCATCGCGCCGCATGACTGCACCGGCCCTGTTACGCTGGGGGCGAATGTCCACCTTCTGGTGGCCAGTCCACACGGCCTCATTTGCGAAACCGTGCGTGCGCATATGCAGGGATTTTACGCAGAAATCGTCGATGCCGTGCCGCGGATCGAGGATGGCCGGGTATATCCCTCCGAAGCGCCGGGTATCGGAATGGCCCTCTCCGAGCGCTTCCTTGCCCGCACGGACCTCGCCCGCCGGCTTTCGGGAAAGGCCGCCTCATGAAACCGCCGCCGTTCCAGAAACTTCCGGTAGGCAGCGTGGATTCGCATATGCATCTCTACGCTTCCGGCCCGCATCGGGAAGACGCCCCCTTCGCGGTGCCCGAGGGGGGGCTGGCGGCTTATCGCGCGGTGATGGACCGGCTCGGCATAGATCGCGTCGTTCTGGTGCAGTCGATGCTTTATGGCGCCGATAATTCGGTGATGTTGGCTGGGCTCGACGGACTGGGACGCGCGGCGCGGGGTATCGCCGTCACGCCGGCCGATGCGCCGGACGCGCTCTGGAATGGCCTTTCGGAACAGGGGGTGGTCGGGCTGCGCGCCTTCATGTTGCAGGGCGGCATCTATGCATGGGACGATCTGCCGCGGCTGGCCGCCCGTCTGGCGGACCGAAACTGGCAATTGCATCTGCAACTGGACGGACGCGACTTGGCTGGGCGGGCGCAGATGCTTGCCGAACTGCCCTGCGTGCTGGTCGTCGATCATGTCGGCAAATTCCTTGAGCCGGTCTCCCCCGATCACCCCGCTTTCTTGGCCCTGCTTGATCTGGTTGCGTCGGGCCGCGTCTGGGTGAAGCTTTCCGGCCTCTACGAAACCTCGCGCACGGGCGGCTCGGACTATGAGGATGTTGCCCGGCTTGCCCGCCGGCTCGCCGCGGAAGCGCCCCATCGTGTCGTGTGGGCGTCGAACTGGCCACATCCCAATTTGCAGCCCGCGCCGGATGACTGCGCGCTGGTCGATCTCGCCCGGCGCATCGTACCGGGAGCGGCCGGGCAACGGATGCTTTTCGCGGACAATGCGGCAGAGCTATTCGGCTTTGCGGAGGTGGCGGCATGAACTTTGAAGGCAAGTCCTACATCATCACGGGCGGCGCCGGCGGAATTGGCTTGGCCTCCGCGCATTTTCTGGCGAAACGGGGCGCGCGCCTCGTGCTTGCGGGCCGCAGCCCATCGCCCGAGGGTTTGCCCAACGGCGCTCTCTATGTTCCGTGCGATGTCTCCTCGCGGCAGGCGGTGGACGCCCTGATTGCAACCGCGGTGGAGGCGCACGGCCTGCCGGATGGCGTGGTCACGAGTGCGGGTATTGATCGGCATCATGATTTTTTCGCGCTTGATGACACTGCGTTCGCGGAGATTCTCGACATCAACGTGCTGGGAACGTTCAGGGTCGTGCAAGCCGTGGCGAGGCTCTGGGCAGAGCAGCCCAGGCAAATGCCGGCCAGCTATTCGGCGGTGCTGGTGTCCTCGATCAATGCTGTGATCGCGACACCGACCCATACTGCCTATGCCACCTCCAAGGGCGCGATTGCCCAGCTGACGCGCGTGCTAGCGGTCGAGCTGGCGCCCTATGGAATTCGCGTGAACGCCATGGCGCCCGGCACCGTGCGCACGGCATTGCTCGATGCGCTGCTCGACGAAAAGCCCGCTGCACTCGATTCGATCCATGCCCGGACGCCGATGCGCCGCGTCGCCGAAGCCGAGGAAATTGCCGCGGGTATCGGATTTCTGCTCAGCGACCACGCCAGCTATTTCACCGGCCAAAGCCTTTATGCCGATGGCGGTCGCACGGCTCAAAACCTGAGCTTGACACCAATATCTGGAGAAACGCCATGACGTCTGTAGTCAGAGCACTTGCATTCGCCGCCATTTGCGGGGTGAGCCTGCCGGCCCTCGCGCAAGAGGAGCCAAAGCTCGTGCTGGCCATTCATGGCTCGGCCACCAATTCCTTCTTCCAGGCGGTCAGGTTGGGTTTTGAGGATGCCTGCGCCAAGGTAGGCGCGGATTGCCAGATGTTGTTTGCCCAGACCGACGGATCGATCCCCGAACACGTCGCCAATCTGGAGACGGCCATCTCGCGAGCGCCCGACGCCCTCATCACCACGATCATCGACGACCGTGCCTATGACGAGGTTCTGGCGCGTGCGCGGGAGAGCGGCATCACCGTCATCGCTACCAATGTCGACGACACGGAGGGCGCGCGGGGCAATGCGCGGCAGGCTTTTGTCGGGCAGGATTTCGTGGCGGCCGGATATGAGCTGGCCAGGGACCTTTCCCGACATTTCCCGGCTGAAGGTCCGTTGACCGTGCTGATCGGCGTGAGCCTGCCGGGCGCCAATTTCGCCGAAAAGCGCGCTGCCGGCATCGAAAAGTTCCTGGCGGACTATCAGGCGGCCAATCCTGATCGCGCGATGACGGTGAGGCGTATCGATTCCGGCATCGACCCGGCCGTGACGGCCGAGCGCGTGGGCTCCGCCCTGACCGCCGATCCCGGCCTGACGGCGTATTTCGACATCGTGAACAACAACTCAGCGGTTGCCCGCATCCTGCGCGACCGCGGCATCGGGGCCGGCCAGGTCCTCCTCGCCGGTTTCGATCTTGTGCCGCAGGTGGTGCAGGAGCTTCAGTCCGGCTACATCCAGGTTCAGGTCGACCAGCAGCCCTATATGCAGGGCTTCCTTCCGGTAGCGATGGCCTATCTCGCCCACACTGCCGGCCTTTCGCCCGCCGACGTCAACACCGGCAATGCGCTGGTCTATCCCCAGGATGCCGAAGCGCTGCTCGCCCTTTCGCGTGAGGGATTGCGTTGACAATCGCAAGGTTGCATACGCCTGCAACGCGCTCGCTCGCAGCCAGCCTGGTCCAGCGGCCGGAGACGGCGGGCATCCTGCTGCTCGTCCTGCTGCTGGCCTTCTTCCAGATTCAGTCGGGTGGAGCGTTCCTGTCCGCGGACAATCTGCGCGGGCTGGCGGCCCTCACCCCGGAAATTGCCATCGTGGTCGTGGGTGTGACCGTGCTCATGATCGCGGGCGAGTTCGACCTGTCGGTCGGCTCTGTTTTCGCGCTGGCGCCGATGTGCATGGCCCTGCTGCTCGAGGCCGGCATGCCCATGGCTGTCGCGCTGGCATTGGGCCTGCTCGCCGCCGCCATGGTCGGGCTGGCAAATGGCGTCATCACTCTCAAATCGGGCATTCCGAGCTTCATCGTGACCCTGGGCATGCTGTACATGGCCCGCTCCGTCACCGTCGTTTTGTCCGGCGGTTTCCCGCCCGTGCTGCCGTCGGACCTACCAGACTGGTTGTTCGTGGCACCGCTGTGGAGCGGCAGCATCCTGCGCATGTCCTTCGTGTGGTTCCTCGCGCTGGCGCTGGCGGCGGGATGGATGATGGGCCGCTCCAATCTAGGAAACTGGATCGCCGCGACGGGCGGATCGCGCGAGGCGGCCGCGGCGATGGGCGTTCCTGTCGCTAATGTGAAGCTCTTCGCCTTCGTCCTCTGTTCGCTCTTGGCCGGCATTGCCGGCATCCTGCAGGTGCTGCGGCTGGGCACGCCCTATCCGTCCATCGGCGAAGGGGTGGAATTGCAGGCGATCTCGGCGGCCGTGATCGGGGGCGCGGCGCTCAGCGGCGGCATTGGCACGGTGCTTGGCGGCGTGGTCGGGGCCGTGTTGGTGCGGGCGATCGACAATGGCATGGTATTGACGCGCATCGACGCCAACTGGTTCAAATTCGCCATCGGCTTCCTCACGGTCTTCGCGGTCATCGCTAATGGCTGGCTGCGCAGCAAGACGCGGGGACTGAAGCTGGGAGGCCGGTTATGAGCGGCCAGATATTCCTGCAATGCGACGCCCTCAGCAAATCCTATGGTGGGGTCGATGCGCTCAAATCGGCTTCGCTTGCCATCCGCGAGAATGAGGTGGTTGGCCTGGTGGGAGACAATGGCGCGGGTAAATCGACGCTGATCAACATCCTGTCGGGCAAGCAGCAGGCGGATGCGGGTACGATCCGCATCGGCGGACAGGCGGTGCGTATCCGCAAGCCCGCCGATGCCCGCGCATTGGGCATCGAGACGATCTATCAAGACAATTCGACGGTGCCCACTATGTCGGTGGCGCGGAACCTGTTTGTCGGCCGCGAGCCGCTCGCCTGGTCGATCCTGGGTCTTGGACCGCTCGATTCCAGCCGTATGGCCGCGGATGCGGCGGCGGCCCTGGCTGAGGTCGGGCTGCATCTGCGCTCGCCCGATGCCTTGGTGGGAGAGTTGTCGGGCGGGCAGCGCCAGGGGGTCGCGATTGCCCGCGCGATGTATTTCCGCTCCAAGATGATCATCCTCGACGAGCCAACGAACCACCTCTCCGTCAAGGAGACGGACAAGGTCATCGCCTTCGTGCAGACGCTGCGCGGACAGGGCAAATGCGGCATCTTCATCAGCCACAATCTACATCACGTGTTTGAAAGCTGCCATCGGGTAGTGGGCATGGCGCGGGGCGAGATCGTTCTCGACAAGCCCGTCGACGCCACCTCGATCGAAGAAATTCACGACATTTTGTAACCAGCGTTTTCTGGGGAGGAAGAGATATGGCTCAGACCACAGTCAGACTTACCATGGCACAGGCCCTGGTCCGATATCTTTGTAGCCAGTTCATCGACGACGATGGCGTCGAGCGGCCTCTGTTTGCAGGATGCTTCGCCATTTTTGGGCACGGCAATGTCACTTGCCTGGGCGAAGCGCTGGAGGCCGCCGGTGAGGCTCTGCCCACTTGGCGTGGGCAGAATGAACAATCGATGACGATGGCCGCCATCGCCTATGCCAAGGCCAAGCGGCGCCGGCAAATTATGGTCGCCGCCTCGTCCATCGGGCCGGGAGCCACGAACATGATAACGGCGGCGGCGGCGGCGCATTCAAACCGTCTTCCCCTTTTGCTTCTCGCCGGCGACGTATTTGCCGGGCGGCGCCCCGATCCAGTGCTTCAGCAAGTGGAGAATTTTGGAGATCCCACCCTCACTGTGAACGATGGCTTCAAACCTGTTTCACGCTATTGGGATCGGATCACTCATCCCGGTCAGATCTTGAACTCGCTGCCCCAGGCGGTGGCCACCATGCTCGATCCGGCAACCTGCGGCCCCGCTTTCATCGGCCTATGCCAAGATACGCAGGAACTGGCCTTCGACTATCCCGAGGCATTCTTCGTGCGGACCGTGCACCGCATCGCCCGGCCAAGGCCCGACCGCGCCGCCGTAGCCGACGCCGTTGCAGCGCTCAGCGCTGCGAAGCGCCCGCTTATCATTGCCGGAGGTGGCGTGCGCTATTCGCTGGCAGAGGCGGAGGTTATGGACTTCGCCCGGCGCCGCGGCATTCCGGTCACGGAGACGATTGCCGGCAAGGGAACGATGATCCATGGCGATCCGCTCGGCCTCGGCCTGATCGGCGTGCTTGGCTCCTCGTCGGCCAATGGAATGGCGGGCGACGCTGACCTGGTGCTTGCCATCGGGACCCGGCTTCAAGATTTCATCACCGGCTCGTGGACCGTCTTTTCCCCGGAGGCGCAGATCGTCGCCATCAATACGGCCCGCTTCGACGCCGTCAAGCATCGCGCCCTCCCTGTGGTCGGCGATGCACGCGAGACGCTTATTGAAATCGACGCGGCGCTCGGCGGCTGGGCTGCCGATCCCTCCTGGCTGGAGCAAGGTCGGCAACTGACGGCGGAATGGGATGCGTTGGTCGACCGCCACCAGGCGGCTGACAATTCGCTCGTGCCCTCCTACGCCCAGGTTGTCGGCGTCGTGAACCGGCTTTCGCAGCCGGAGGACATGGTTCTGACCTCCGCCGGCGGCATCGTGGGCGAACTGACCAAGGGCTGGCGCTGCAAGGGCATCTACGGTTTCGATTGCGAGATGGGCTCCTCCACCATGGGTTACGAACTTGCCGGCGGCTGGGGCGCGGCCATGGCGAGGGAGGACGGCGAGGTCTTCGTTATGCTGGGCGACGGCTCCTACATGATGATGAATTCCGACATCTACTCAGCCGTTCTTGCCGGACACAAGATGACGGTCATCGTCTGCGACAATGGCGGCTATGCGGTCATCAACCGGCTGCAAACTGGCAAGGGCAACAAGCCGTTCAATAATCTGATCGCAGACTGCCGCGTCAAGGAGCCCTTTGCGGTCGACTTCGCTGCCCATGCGGCGGCCATGGGTGCGGCGAGCCGCACGGTAGAAAGCCTGATCGAACTGGAGGACGCGCTGACATGGGCGCGCGAACAAACGCGGACGACGGTTATCTCGATCAAGGTCGCGCCTGACAAATGGGTTCCCGGCGATGCCTGGTGGGACGTGGGCGTTCCCGAAGTCAGCGAAAGAGCCGAAATCCGTGCGGCCCGCGGCGAACATGCTGAAGCGCGCAAGCGCCAAAGATATGGGGTTTGAAATGCTGACCCCCGGCAACGCCTTCAAACAAGGTCTAGCACAGCAGCGGCAGATGGCAGGCTTCTGGGTCAGCCTCTGCTCGCCCGCATCGGCGGAGATACTGGCTCTTTCCGGGGCGGACTGGCTGCTCCTCGACATGGAACATGCACCAAACGAGGTTGCGTCGATTGCCGATCAGCTTCGTGCAGTCGGCAGCGCCTGCCCGGTCGTCGTACGCCCGCCGGAAGCAAATCGAGCTGTCGCGAAGCGCCTCCTCGATGTTGGTGTTCGCTCGCTGATGTTCCCGATGATCGATACGCCGGAGCAGGCTCGGGAGGCTGTCGCCTGGACGCGCTATCCGCCCCATGGTGTCCGTGGCATCTCCGGCGTTGTCAGGGCCACGGGCTATGGCCGGAATGCCGACGGATACCTTGCACGCCAGCACGACGACATATGCGTGATCGTCCAGGCGGAAACGCCGACCGCGCTCGCCAACATTGAGGCGATTGCGGCGGTGGAAGGTGTCGACGCCATCTTTATCGGGCCTGGAGATCTGGCCGCTGCGATGGGATTCGCCGGCAAGGGAGGCGTGCCCGAGGTGAGGCAGGCCATCCGCGATGGGCTCGGCCGCATCCGTGCGGCCGGGTGTGGTGCGGGTGCCCTTGGCTATGGTGTGGAGCCCGCGAAGAGCCTGTTCGAGCAGGGTGCTACTTTCGTGGCGGTGGGAGCCGACACATGGATTTTGGCGCGTGAAAGCACCGGGCTCATTGAAGGAATAAAGCAATGATTAGCCGCTGCGACGAAGCTGCACGCGCGACCACGATGCAGCCGGCCGCCACCACTCGGTCATAGGAAAAAAGCAATGCCGCAATTTAAAAACAAAGCCCTGCCCGACGGTGTGAAGCTGGGCGTCAGCCCGCTTAGTTGGACCAACGAGGTCCTTGAGGATCTTGGGGCGGACATTACGCTTGAGACTTGCCTTGCGGAAGCCGCCGGCGCGGGTTTTCAGGGCATGGAACTGGGCCGCAAGTTTCCGCGCGATCCGGCCACGCTTAGGAAAGTGCTGGGCGAACATGGGCTGGAGCTGATCTCCGGCTGGTATTCTGGGCTTCTGGCCGATCGGCCGGTCGCCGAGGAGCAGGTCGCAGTGGCCGCTCATGCTAGGCTCCTCGCGGACATGGGAGCCGCGGTCATGGTTTATGGCGAGACGGGGTCGATGTTCCCGCATGCGCCGCTGGACGCTTCGATGTCGAAACGGGTGAAATTGGACCCCTCAGATATGCGGGACTATGCCGCCCGCCTCGATGAGTTCAGCAGATGGCTGCTCGGTCAATATGGATTGGAACTTGCCTACCACCATCATCTGATGATGGTGGCGGAAACCTGGGATGAAATTTCCAGCCTGTTCGACCAGGCGCCGTCTGCCGGCCTGCTGCTCGATACGGGACACGCCTATGCCGGCGGCTTCGACTATTTCAGCATGATCGAGCGGTTCGCCAGTCGCATCAACCACATCCATCTCAAGGATGTGCGGTCCGATATACTCGAAAGGGTCCGCACTCAGGATCTCAGTTTCAATGCCAGCGTGCGCGCGGGCATGTTCACCGTTCCTGGGGATGGCGTCATCGACTTCGAGCCACTCCGCCGCTTCGTCAGCGACAGCGGCTACCAAGGCTGGATGGTGGTTGAAGCTGAACAGGATCCCACCGTTGCCATTCCTGCGCCCACGGTCAGGCGGGCCTTTGACTACGTGAGCGGACTTTTCGCCGCCTCCAAACCCACAGCCTGACATCGGCTGCACACTCTCAGCTACGGAAGCGAAAACCATGACAACCTCTCGAATTGGTGTTGGACTTATCTCGGTCGGCTGGATGGGAAGGCTGCACACGCGCGGATATCGGGGCATTTGTGAATTCTTCCCGGAACTGGATGTTGATGTCGATCTGGTCGTGGCGGCCGATCCCGTTGAATCCAGTGCCCGTTATGCGGTCGACAGGCTGGGCTATCGCTCGGCGGCATCCGACTACCGCGATGTGCTGGCCAACCCGGATGTCGATGTCGTCTCGATCTGCTCTCCGAACTTCCTGCATCACGAGATCGCCGTCGCGGCAGCCAAGGCCGGCAAGCATTTTTGGATCGAGAAGCCCATGGGGCGGTCCTTGGCCGAGTCCCAGGCGATCGCCTCGGCTGCGGCCGAGGCGGGCGTGAAGACGGCGGTTGGCTTCAACTACCGTCATGTTCCCTCCCTGCAACACGCCCGTGATCTGGTCCGGTCCGGCGCGCTGGGACGCATAAACAGCGTTAGAGCTGCTTTTCTTGCCGACTATGCGGCGGATCCGGATACGGCATTGTCGTGGCGTTTTATCCAGGCACAGTCCGGCCCCGGCGTTCTGTCCGATCTCATGTCGCATGCCGTCGACCTAGCCCAATATATCGTCGGTCCAGTTTCAGAAGTAACCGCGCTGACAGAAATCTTCATCAAGGAGCGCCCGCTCCCCGCCACGCAAGGTGCGGTAGCTTTCGCCAAAGGCGGAACTGAAGGTCCACGGGGTACGGTTGAAACGGACGACTATGCGGCGCTGCTGGCGCGCTTTGCCGAAGGAGCCGTCGGCACGATCGAGGCGTCCCGCGCCCATGTTGGGCCGCACGCGGAATATACGATCGAAATCTACGGGACCGAAGGGTCGGTACGGTGGAATTTCCACTACATGAACGAGCTCCAATTGGCCATGCGCCAGGAGGCTGGCTACCGGACGGTGCGGGCCGCGCCGGGGCAGGGCGAGTTTGGGCGCTTCCAGCCCGGCATTGGCCTGTCGATGGGGTTCGATGACCTCAAGACCATCGAGGCTTACCAATTTGTCCGCTCGGTGATCGAGGACACCCAGATCGCGCCATCCGCCGAGGAGGGGCGCAGCGCTATCGCCGTCGTGCAGGCAGCACTTGATAGCGTGTCGTCGGGCCGATGGGAAAAGGTCGCGGGGCCAGTAAGGCCGTAGCCAACGCCATGGTGTCGGGATGGCATTGACCATCACGACGTCGAATTCACTGGCGGGCCAATTCGCAGCCCAGGCTCCGCCGAGGTCGAGAACAACAGGGCGGGCGGCAGGTGCCGAATCGCGAAAGGAGAAATTAGATGACGGGAATTGCACTTATGGGCGCCGGGCGCATGGCAAAGGTCCATGCGGCCTCAATTGTTAACGCTGGAGCACGGGTTGCAACAATTT
This sequence comes from Tropicimonas sp., assembly GCF_047971885.1. Taxonomy (NCBI): domain Bacteria; kingdom Pseudomonadati; phylum Pseudomonadota; class Alphaproteobacteria; order Rhodobacterales; family Roseobacteraceae; genus Tropicimonas; species Tropicimonas sp. Next base: position 94,762 of record NZ_JBKEAE010000124.1, read on the forward strand.
TCGACCCGGTGTCGGCAGCGGCGGAGGCGCTTGCGGAAGACACTGGTGCGAAAGTCTGCGCTACAGCAGCGGAAGCGATAGCGGATGTGGACGCGGTTCTCATCGCGACGACCTCGGACACGCATGTCGAGCTGCTGTATGAAGCCGTCAAGGCCGGCAAGCCCGCCATGTGCGAGAAGCCGCTGGCACCGAGCTACAAGCAAAGCCTTGAATTCGTGGCGACCGTTGGTGAGGCCGCTGCTAGGAAAGTGTTCCTCGCCTTCAATCGCCGCTTCGACCGTGGCCACGCCTCGGTGAGGGAGGCCGTGCAATCCGGCAAGATAGGCCGCCTGGAGCAGGTGACCATTACCAGCCGTGATCCGTTCCCGCCGCCGCTCGATTACATCCCGCGCTCCGGCGGTCTGTTCCGCGATATGATGATCCATGATTTCGACATGGCGCGCTCAATCGTCGGCAAGGACATCTCCAGCGTAACGGCGCACGGTTCTTCGGTTGTCGATCCCGAGCTCGGTAAGCTCGGCGACATTGACACCGCATCGGTGACGATGCTGGCGGCGGATGGCACGATCATCACTATCCTCAATTCCCGCCGCTGCGCCTACGGTTTCGACCAGCAGATCGAGGCGTTCGGGGCCACGGGCATGGTGATGTCAGACAATCCCCGCCAGTCCGGCTTTCGCAGCTTCACCAAGGAAGCGCCGGGCACCGATGCCCCCATCCTTGAATTCTACATGGAGCGGTACGGGCCAAGCTATACGGCCGAGATCCGCGCCTTTATTCGTTGAGCGACACCGCGCCTCGGTCCGTGGTGAACTCATAGGCGCGCAGCCATGCTTGCCGTAGAACGATAGGATCGGAGGGCAGGCCGCGGACCTGCTCGACGAAGCGGGCGAGATGCCAGGCCACTTGCGGGTCGGTGGGCCGATAGTCGGCAACGGCGGGCTCGACGGCGCGGGCTTCGCCATGGCTGTCGATCTCGACCACCCAGGGAACGACGGTGCCACGCGCCGATTGCCAGACCAGGGCCGAGGCGAATCCGCCCGCGAGGATCAGGCAGCCGAAGGCCATGAAACGCCAGTTGCGGGCCGAGCCGATACGCTCGTCCCAGACCTGGGCCGCCCGCTGATAGGGCGTGACGGGTTCCGGTGTCTTGCCGTAATGGGTGGTGGGGCGCTTGAAGATGTTCATGAGCGGTCGCTTTCCGATAGGCTGATGGATGAGCCGCCGCCGTGGCTGTCACCGGCGCGGACTGCGTGGGCGGCGGCGGTGACGCCATGGCTCATGGCCTGGCTGTGGCGCATGCGCTTCGCCCAGGCCGGCGGACCATCGGGCGAAGATGTGCTTGCAGGCGCGGGCGCAGCGCCACCGCCGATCGTTCCCATGGTCGAGCTGCCGCCGGTCGTCTCGAACCCGCCCTTGATGCCAGCCGCATGGCTGGACTTGAGGCTTTCGGTGGCGCGAGAGACGGCGCGTTTCAGAGGGGAGATGGCGGCGGCGCCACCGGCGCGGGCAAGGCCGCCGAGACCAGCCGCGACGCCTGCTGCGCCGGATTCGCCCATGGAGCCGAGCGTGTAGGCAGAGGAGGCCGCGCCGGCGGCCGATGCGCCGCCGCGCGCCAGGGCAGCGCCGCCGGAAAGGGCCGCGCCGCCGCCGCGCGCGGCGAGCATAGTTGCGCCCCCGGCCGCGATCGCTGCGCCGCCGACGGCGAGGCCGGTGCCGATGGCAGCGCCGGCGCTGAGTTGCGGGCCGCCCGAGACTAGGCCGGTGGCAATGCCGGGGCCGAAGATGCCGAGGCCGAGAAGGGAGAGAGCGGCAAGGACGATGGCCATTGCGTCGTCGATGGTCGGGGTCGCGCCGCCGAAGCCGGCGGTGAACTGGCCGAACAGCGTCGAGCCGATTCCGATGATGACCGCGAGAACCAGCACCTTGATGCCGGAAGAGACGACATTGCCCAGGACACGCTCGGCCATGAAGGCGGACTTGCCCCAGAGGCCGAAGGGGATGAGGACGAAGCCGGCCAGTGTGGTCAGCTTGAATTCAATCAAAGTGACAAACAACTGGATGGCCAAAATGAAGAAGGCGAGGATCACAAGCGCCCAGGCGAAGAACAGGCACAGGAACTGCACGAGGTTCTCGAAGACCGCGATCCAGCCCATGAGATCGGAAATGGATTCGAGCAGCGGTCGGCCGGCATCGAGGCCGGTCTGCGCGACGCGGCCGGGGCGCAGGAGATCGGCGGTCGAAAAGCCGGTGCCGGAAGCCATGAGCCCGAGACCGGCGGACGACTCGAAGACGATGCGGGCGAGATTGTTCCAGTTGGAAATGATGTAGGCGAAGACGCCGACGAACAGCGTCTTCTTCACCAGACGCGCGATGATGTCGTCGTCGGCGCCCCAGGCCCAGAAGAGGGCAGCGAGCGTGATGTCGATCACGATCAACGTCGTCGCAATAAAGCCGACTTCACTACCGAGCAGACCGAAGCCGGCATCGATGTAGCTCGTGAAGATACCGAGGAAGTTGTCAATGACGCCGGTGCCGCCCATGGCTCGGGGTTCAGCATCACCTCGACGATGGATGGATCGCGCAACAGGTCCGAGATGGCAGGCCCGAGCGCGGTGCGGAGCATACGTGCGCCGCGTTCCATCGTTGCCTGTTTGCGATTTTGGCCAACCATCTCGTCCCCATTTCCGGGGATGAGGGCGAAGGCGGTCCCCGGATGGGGACGACTAAAAGAACGGCCAAACGGCCTGATTCAACAAGTTTCGGTCGTAGTAGTAGTGCAGCGAGATAATACAGGCGCACGGCGGAATCGGCTTCGGGCGGCAGCATCAAATCGGGCAGCCTGAAGCGAATCAGTCTCGTCGTTCAGCGATGGCGTTCCTGCTGCGCGAGCCCGCGCCGGGGAGGAAATCAGGCCAGGGACCAATCCTCGACCCGCAATCCGGCTATCCGCGAAAACTCACCGACATTGTTGGTGACGAGGATGAGGTCGCGCGCCATGGCCTGTCCGGCGATTAACGTATCGTAGGGACCGATCGGGGTGCCGCGCCGTTTCAGCTCGGCCCGGATTTCGCCGGCAACGCGCGCGTCCTCCCGATCGAAGTCGAGGATGGCAAGGTCGGCGAATAAGAGCCGGAGCGTTTCGAGGTTGAACGCGATCTTCTCACTACGATAGGCGCCGAAATAGAGTTCATGGGCGACCACGGACGAAACGGCGAGCGAGCCAGGTTCGGACGCCTCGACCCGGCGCAGCAAGGCTTCGGAGCGCCTCGCCAGCAGCGAGATCACAGCATTGGTATCGAGGAGACGGATCGTCACCGGAACGCCTGGTCGAGTTCGGGCCGCATCTGGTCCTGCGGCTGGTCGCGGCCCTCGGCCATGAAGTCCGCGCTCAAGCCGCGCTCGACAGCGGCATGGAGCGAGGCCCAGCGCCTGCCCTGGTCGGGCCTGGGACGCAGGATCACCGCGTCGCCTTCGCGCGACACCTCGACCTCCTCGACGTCGAAGCGGAAATCCTTCGGCAAGCGGACGGCCTGCGAATTGCCGGATTGGAAGATTTTGGCGATGTGGGGCATGGCGGCCTCCCGTATAAACGGAGACGTATATACGTGTCGGATCGAGGTTGCGCAAGCATGGTCACGCATCGCCATCTTCTTTACGCGGGGAAATGTCATCGGGGATCTCGCTCAGGAAGCTGCTGCCCTGCTGGAGCCGCATACCGAGCGTCTGGACGAAACCCTCGAACCGCTCCTTGCCCTTGGCCTGGGCTACCGCATGGGCATCCGATGGAAGCGGCGGCGTCGTCGTCAGCCAGTGGCGGATAAACAGCGCCAGTGTGTCCGCCGTCAGCCGGACGTCGCGTTCGAGCCGCGCAGTCTGGCGCGACAGGCGATCGAGCCGTCGGGTGGAGTCGTTGGGCAGCCGCCGCCAGATCGGCAGGAGCAGCCCCGTCACCATATGCAGGACGCCTTCGGAAAACTCCGGCACGTCGGCCAACTCGGCGTTCCAGGCCGAGGCGAAAGCGTGCCGGTCTGCCTCGACCCAATGCGTCCCGCCCATCAGGCGGATGGGGATGTTGTGTGCTTCCATCGGCCGGATCAGCCGAACGCGGCGGTCGACCTCGCCATCGTCGAGCATGATGGCGGTGGTCGGAATCTGCACGGCGGCTCGGCCCGACTGTTCGTTGATGAGGAGCCGGGCTCGCGGATCGGCAAGTTCGGCAAGAGCGGCGTCGAGCGAGACAGGCCGGTTGCGCTTGCGCTCTGCGATGGTCAGCAGGCGGGTTTCGGCACCTGTTCGCGGATGGGTATAGATCGTCCGCCGGTCGGTCACGACGAAGCTCTCCGCGCGCAGCGTTTCCAGCCCCGCGTCATAGGTGCCGGACGCGATAGCGCCCTCGATGCGGGCCGTCAGGAGCTGCTCGAACACCGTGAAGAGGACGCCCTGAAGCTCGATCGTGAGCGCCAGGAGGCGGTTTAAAAACATCGTGATCGGCGGCAGCTCATCCTTGATGCCGTTGTCGTCCATGAGCTTGAGGCCAGTGGCGGCCTGGAAGCGTTCAAGCGAGCATCCCTCGACCTTGCCGCGCACAAGCAGGAGATAGAGTTGGCGCAGAGCGTCGCGCGCGTAGTGCGATTCCAGATTGTCCTCGGGCCGGAACAGCCCTTGACCCCCGGTCTGCCGCTGGCCGCGCGTGATCGCGCCCAGCGTGTCGAGCCGTCGGGCGATGGTCGAGAGGAATCGCTTCTCGGACTTCACATCGGTCGAGATCGGTCGGAATAACGGCGGCTGCTTCTGATTGGTCCGGTGCGTGCGGCCGAGCCCTTGGATGGCGGTGTCCGCCTTCCAGCCGGCTTCGAGCAGATAGTGGACGCGCATCGAACGTCTCGTCCACGGTCCAGGCGCCGGGGATGTGGTTTGAATGGGCTTCGCCGGCATAGATCACCGTTTCAAGCTGCGCGTCCGAGAGCAGGCGATGGATCGTCCTCGGCAGGAGCGGGCGATAGCTCGGCTTGGGCGGTGCAACGCTCGCCATGGCCGCCGACTGCACGAGCTGGGTCGGATGAGCCTGGGCGCCGGGAATACGGATGACCTGAAGACCGTAATCCTCGTAGATGGCATCGCTGATGTGAACGCCTTCGGCCGCCTGCCAATCCTGCGTCTCGTAGTCGAGAGGCGCGGCCTCGGGCTCGGCGGGCGCGACGGGGCGCGCGATCTTGGCGTTGCGGCTGATATAGCCGCGCACGGTGCGGGGCGTGGACGAAGCCGCAGGTAGGCCGGGAAGTTCGACGGGGAGACGGGCCGGAACCTGTTCCGTCACCCAGCCCATCAGCGTGGCGACATCCGGCGCGACGCCGGGAGCAGCCGGGAAGGTGGCGGGATCGTCGGCCGGCAGCTTGTCGATAACGGTGAGGCGCGTTGCGACCGTGGTGCCGTGCTTGGCATAGACGGAACCGTCGATCGCGGCCGAGAAGGCAACGCGACCACGCTCCTGCATGCGGTTGCGGAAATCATGGACATGGTGGGAACCTCGGGAGAGCGGAAGGGATATGAGCCCGCCGGCGCTCTCTCTCGACCGCACGGACTCGATCCCTTCCGGCCTTCCTCTCCCTCTTACGCCGTGGTCTTAACGTGACGCCACCATACGATCCGCTCGTCGCGGCTGCGCGCAACGAGACCCTGCGGGCGTCCAGGTATCTCGGCCGTGCCCGGTGGCGACGATGGAGTGGATACCACCGCTGGAGCCGCGTCGAGACGAAGATGCATTGTGTCAGACTTCTGGGCCAGCGGCTCATGGCGCGGGACTTCGATCGTCAGGTCGCCGAACTCCAGGTCCGCATCGCCGTCCTGAACGGCTACACCGTGCTCGGCATACCTGTCACAGAGCCTGTGGGATAAGTCTGTCCGGGGAAAGGCGAACCCCGACCATCAGCCGATTT
>NZ_JBKEAE010000012.1:0-6772 GCF_047971885.1 Tropicimonas sp.
GCGATCCGGCGCTTGGAGAAGGTCAGGTCCGTCAGGGCCTTCTCGACCTTCTTGCCGCGGATCATCGCCGCAACGAGGTTCAGCTTCTGCGGCGAGGTGCGCAGCATGCGGACCTTGGCCATCGCTTCGTTGTCCGCCACGCGGCGGGGATTCTTATCCTTGCCCATGGTGGATTACTTCCTCTTGGCTTTCTTGTCCGCCGCGTGACCGTAATAGGTCCGGGTCGGCGCGTATTCACCGAATTTCTGGCCGATCATGTCCTCGGAGACGGAAACGGGGATATGTTTCTTGCCGTTGTAGACACCGAAGGTGAGGCCGACGAATTGCGGCAGGATGGTGGAGCGGCGCGACCAGATCTTGATGACCTCGTTGCGGCCGGATTCGCGGGATTTTTCCGCCTTCTTCAACACGTAGCTGTCGACGAAGGGGCCTTTCCAGACGGAACGTGCCATGTGTTAGCGACCCTTCTTCTTGGCGTGGCGCGAACGCAGAATGTACTTCTGCGAGTCCTTGTTGGTGTCCCGCGTACGGGCGCCCTTGGTCGGCTTGCCCCACGGGGTCACCGGGTGACGACCGCCCGAGGTCCGGCCTTCACCGCCACCATGGGGGTGATCGATCGGGTTCATGACGACGCCGCGCACCGACGGGCGCTTGCCCTGATGGCGGGTGCGGCCGGCCTTGCCGAAGTTCTGGTTCGAGTTGTCGGGGTTCGACACCGCGCCGATGGTCGCCATGCATTCCTGACGCACCATGCGCAGCTCGCCCGAGCTGAGGCGAATCTGGGCGTAGCCGCCATCGCGGCCGACGAACTGGGCATAGGTGCCCGCAGCGCGAGCGATCTGGCCGCCCTTGCCGGGCTTCATCTCGATATTGTGGACGATCGTGCCGATCGGCATGCCCGAAAACGGCATCGCGTTGCCGGGCTTCACGTCGACCCTGGCGCCGGCAATGACCTGATCGCCCACCGCCAGACGTTGCGGCGCCAGAATATAGGCCTGCGTGCCGTCCTCGTATTTGATCAGCGCGATAAAGGCGGTCCGGTTCGGATCGTATTCGATCCGCTCGACGGTTGCCGCCACGTCGAACTTGTTGCGTTTGAAATCGACGATGCGGTAGAGGCGTTTCGCCCCGCCACCACGGCGCCGTGCGGTAATGCGTCCGGTGTTGTTCCGGCCGCCCTTTTTTGTCAGACCCTCGGTGAGGGATTTGACGGGGCGTCCTTTCCACAGCTCCGAACGGTCGATCAGCACCAGCCCGCGCTGGCCCGGCGTCGTCGGCTTGTACGACTTGAGTGCCATGCTTTCTGTCTTCCGTCAGCTTTGCAGGGCTTGGCGCCCCGCTATGTATGGGCCTTTCGGCCGGGTAAAGGGCCCTTTGCGAGGTCCCCAGGATGATGTTCTCGCGAACAAAGCCAAAGCCCCGGACGCATCCGGGGCTCGGCGGATGGGCTCTCTTATGAGAGAGGCCGGAGCGGGTCAAGCGATTCCCGGTTGGGTACAAACGGTTTCAGCCCGTCATCCCGGAGGTTTGCCAACATCGGTGCACGCCTTCAACGGGATAATCGTTTGCTTCCTGTCTGGCGACCTTTGCAAGCGGATCAGTAGAATATGACTCTATATCAGTAGGTTGAAACGATATCGCCTGCGAGGTTGCGCAGGTCCCCGAAATATCCGTCGCCTCGTGCCGGGCGGTTGAGGTCCGACAGGATGGTGATCGTCAGGCGCCGGTCCGGCACGACGACGAGCATCTGCCCGCCATAGCCTCGTGCATACACCGCCTGTGTGCCGCCGAACCGGGTCAGGAACCAGCCGTAGCCATAGGCGTCGCCGGAAAAGGGCGAGCGCGTGCGCGGCCGGAAGGACGTATCGAGCCAGCCCTCGCCCACCACCCGCCGGCCATCGATCTGGCCGCGGTTCAGGACCATGTCCCCGATCCGTGCGAGATCCAGCGGGCTGATCGCCATGTCGTTGCCGCCGAGGAACCGCCCCTGCGGGTCCGTGATCCATGGCGGGATCCGGATGTCGAGCGGATCGCCGAGCCACCCTTGGGCGAGCGCGTGCAGGCTCTCCCCCGATGACCGCGCCAGCGCCGCGCCAAGGACATGCCAGCCGCCGGTGGAATAGATGAACCGCCCGCCGGGCGGGCTGTCTGCCGGGCGTGACAGCACATATTCGACCCAATCGCCGCTCGAAACCCAGGCGCCGTAATTCGGCCCCGAGGTGCTTTCCAGCCCCGCCTGCATGCTCAGCAGGTTGCCAATCGTGAGCGCGTCCCGCTGATCGCCGGTCGCCGGATGCCCGAGAAGCGGCAGGATGCGCTGGTCGGGACCGGTAAGAATGCCCTTGTCGATGGCGATTCCGGTCAGCAGCGCGACGATGGTCTTGGACACCGATTTGACATTCGCCGGCTGCTCCAGTGACCAGCCGCGAAAGGCTTCGGCAATGCGCGTCTGCCCGTCCTGCCGGACGATCAGTGCGTGCAACTGCTCAAGGCCGGCGGCTGTTGCCAGAACGTCGCTTGGGCGGCTCTGCGCCTCCGCGCCGCGCCCGGCGAAAGCGCCCGCCAAGGCCGCCGCCGTGCCCTGCAACACCGCACGGCGTTCGAAGTTGAATGTCATGGCCGGCATCCTTTTTCCAGCAATTCCTTCAGATCTCGGATCCCGGGCGGGATATTCAAGGACCGGAGGCATCATTTGCCGGCGCAGTCGATTCCCTTGACAGAAGTGCCGAAAAACCTGCCGAATGGACCATGATGAAGTTCACCCGGGCTCGCTTCCGCTCGTATTCGGGCGCCTGCGCGATCGCGGTCACCCTCCATCGCACGAATCGTCGACCGGCGGGTGGGACCAGATCGTCTTGTCGTCCAATGGCACGCTACCCGGTGGATATCGGAGGGTGTGATGAAACGCAGGGATTTTCTGTCCACGGCAACAACCTGTGCATTGGCGGCGCCGTTTCTGGCGCGTGCCTCTCCGGGGCAGACCGTCCTGATCCAGCGCACGCTGGATGCCCCACCCCGCTGCGTCGCGCTCGGGAACGGGAAGTGGACCGGTTTCGAAATCGAGGCGTCGCGCATGCTTTGCGACAGGGTCGGCGTGACGCTGCTGCCCATGGAGGAATATCTCGTCTGGTCGCGCGCGCTGAAAATGATCGAGACCGGCGATATCCACTTGCTGGCGAACGTGACCTGGCGGGCCGAGCGGGCGGAATACATGGATTTCATCGGCCCCTATGCCATGGCCGACATCTATATCGTCGTCCGCAAGGAAAATGCCGATACCCCCTTCGAGACGCTGGACGATTTCACTGTCGGAGACCGGATGTTCGAACGCGTCTCGGCCTCCGCCATCGACCCCGAATTCGACAGGCGGTTCGAGTCCGATCCGGACTTTGCGGCGCATTTCATCGGAACGGTGTCGTCCGGGTCATTGCAGAGCATGGGGCATGTCGAGGCATTGGGGAACCGCGTCGCGACCGGACGGGTCTTTGGCGCGATAACCGACTGGTACAGCTACAGGGCGCTTCAGCAGATGAAGGCGGCAGATCTGACTTTCGATCCCGCCGAACTGACGGGCGTTCCGGCAGCGCTGTTCGAACCGGCGACCAACTACCTGACGGCCAGCAGACATGTCGATTTGGGATTGCGTGACGATCTGCGATCCGCCTATCGGGAATCGCGCGAGGACGGGTCGTTCGACAGGATCTGGAGGGAGTGGTATGGTGACCGGCAGATGCCCCCGGCAACCTGACCGCCAGATTTCCGGCGATGTGGGAATCACCCATTCCGGCCGCTCCGGGTCGCGGCATCCGCCACCGGCTCCTGTTGCCCGGTCGCTTCGCCGCGTCGCTGCGATGAACGCCGCGGGAAAGGTATCCCGCAAATGACCGGCGCGGCCCGCCCCCCGCCCGACAGTGGGCGCCATCCGCCCATTCCCAGCGTCAACCGCATCTTTCGCCTGACATCGGCACTGGTTGCGGGCCTGACCGTCATCGTGCTTGTCATCACGGTGTTCGTTGCCGCAAGGGCGCTGTACCGGTGGGAACTGCAGACGATCGATGCCGTTCTGGTCGGCGTGAACGGCCCTGCCAAGCTGGCCATAGAATATCTCGACCGGACACAGGCGCAGAACGTCACCGATGGCCTGCTGAACTCGCCGGGAATTTTCTACGCCAGCCTGCGCGACGATTTCGGCGACGAGATGGCGCTGTCGCAGCGGCCGCCGCCGCCAACTTCCTGGGTCATCGACCTGTTACAGGCGATCTGGGGGGAATCGACGCACGAGATGACACGCGCGATCGAGGTTTCTTCCGGACGCAGGGGAGAGCTTTCCGTCGATGTCATGCTCGGCGAGACGACGGGCAGCCTGATCCAGACCAGCCTTCTGGCGATCCTGCTTCAGGCAGCCCTGGTCATCGTGCTGGTGTGGGCGTCCATCTACTGGGCTGCCGCCCTGCCGCTGGTCTCGGGGCTGCGAACGCTTTCGGGCTGGATCGGGCGCAGCAGCCGGGAGGAACTGGTCCCCTTGCCCCCCCCCGAGAGCTTCCGGTTCAGCGAAATCCATGACAGCGGCCTCTTCATCCACTCGATCATCCGGGATCTGCTGGCGCAACGGCGCGATCTTGCCCGGACAGTCGGGCGGCTCGAGGAACAGATCACCCTGAACGAACAATACATCGGTATCATCGAACAGATACTGTTCCTGACCAACAAGACGGCGCTTCATATTTCGCCGGCGGGCCACCTGACATGGTACAACCGCAACGAACCGTTTCTGGGTTTTCTGGGTGACATCGCGACCGGGAAATTCGACTTCGGCCTGCGGGCGCTGGCCGACCGGCTGGAGGCTTTGCCGGAGGTTCGACGGGTCACGCGCAGGGCCACGCGCCGGACGGCGCCCGACGGGCACGGGCACAACCTGTTCGACATCGATGTCGAACTGAAAAACGGCCGGATTCTGGAACTGATCGGTATCGACCTCGGCGATGGCGGGCAGGCGCTGATGATATCGGACGAAACGCAGGCACGCGCTTTCGCACAGGACATGTTCCAGAAGCAGAAGCTCGAATCGCTGGGTGTCCTTACCAGTGGCGTCGCCCATGACATGAACAATATTCTGGCAATTCTGGCCGGGACCATCGAACTGGAACTGACCGGCAGTCCGGCACCCCAGACCGAGCGGAACCTGACCATGGCGCTGGCCGCCGTCGATCAGGGCAGATCGGTTGTCCGCACGTTGCTGACCTTCTCGCGCAAGACCAGGGCCGAGGTAAGTATCGAGAGCGCCACCGGGATTCTGCACGATCTGCAGGTGATCCTGAAGGGCAAGATCGGCGGCGAGATCGGGGTGACCTGCCGGATCGAAGCCCGCGATGCCCATGTCAGCGTCGATCGTCCGCGGCTGACCAACGCCCTGCTCAACCTGGCAATCAATGCCCGCGACGCGATCGGTGAAAGGGGGCATATCGGGCTGACACTGCGCAACGCGGCAGCGGAGGACGATCTGCCCGCAGGCGCCACCGACAGCCGCGATTTCGTGATCTTTGCTGTCGAGGATGACGGTCCGGGGATCCCCGAACATCTGCGCCAGAGCATCATGGATCCGTTCTTCACCACGAAATCGGCGGACAAGGGAACAGGGCTTGGACTGACGCTGGCCTATAACGTTGCCGAGGAATTCGGCGGCAAGCTCTCGTTCCGCAGCGAACCCGGACATGGCGCCTGTTTCATGATCGCCCTGCCGCGCGCCGCTGCCGGTTCCCGGGTGCGGGATGCGGGGGGGCGGACATCCCGGAACGTCGCGCGGGAGCCGGGCAGGACGCTGCTGCTGGTCGATGACGAACCGCGCCTGGGCGAGATCGCGCGCAGCTATCTGGAAGGGCGGGGCTATCGCGTGACAATCGCCGCATCGGTCGCAGGGGCGGCGCGCGAACTGCGGAAGGCCGGTGCCTTCGATATCGTGGTTACCGATCTTGGCCTGGGCGACGGAACCGGAACCGAGATCGCCCGGATGGTCAGGGCGGGCGAGCACGACAGCACGGTCATCCTCATCAGCGGCAACATGGATTACGGCGTTCCCGACGGGACCGGCGAACTGTTCGACGGCAGTCTTGAAAAGCCCTTTGCGTGGTCGGAACTGGACAAGCTCATACAGGGACTTTCCGCAAGCGATGCAGCCGCGCGTGCGCGCCGGCGCGGAGCCGGCTCACGTCAGGTGCCATCGGACGATCCGCCATCAGGTCCTGAAGATTTGCCAGATTCGTGAGGTTCGGCCTGCCGACAAAGCCGGGGCGCGAAGCGCGGGTTGCCCGGTGGCTGGCGAATACCCCGCCGCGAGGTCCGGCAAGGGATCGCTGCATGGCCGCGGAACCATCACTTTCGTCGATACGCTGACAACCCGCCGCTCTCGACAGGTCCTCGGGGCGATTGACAGGCTCCCGCGATTCGCGATATGACACCAGTGTCATGACATCGGTGTCATATCGCGATTTCATGATTGGGGGAGGCAGATGACGACTATCTACGACGTGGCAAAAGCGGCGGGCGTGTCTCCCAAAACCGTCTCGCGGGTTCTCAACGGCGATGCGCCGGTCAACGAGAAGACCCGGGCGACCGTCATGAAGGCCATGGACAGGCTCGGATACGTCCCCTCGCAGGCGGCGCGCATGATGCGGTCGAACCGTTCGGGCATCGTCGGGCTGATCACCGGCGCGATCTCGCGCACGCCGGAATCGACCGAAGCCACCGGCCTGCCCGACCTGCTGATCGTTCAGGC
>NZ_JBKEAE010000150.1:0-22857 GCF_047971885.1 Tropicimonas sp.
AAACTGACACAATATATGCTGTCGTCGATGATTGGAGACGGAGCGACACTGTTGCCCAATGTGCCCGATGCAGAAACGGGCGAGTTGCCTTACGTTCTGTCTTGTTGGAGCGATGAGCCAATCGGATGGGATACCCTTGTCATCACGTTGAAGTTTGAACGAGATTGGTTCGACGGGAACATGTCAGAGGGCGACATACATGATGAATTCCGCTGCGCCCCTGGCGAGGTGCCTAAAATGACTGGGACACCTTGGCCTCTAAACCGCGATCCGCCCTGGGTCGAGGATCCAAATTGGAAGGCTGAGGATCGTGGGGATTTCGTCCTCGATACGCCCGATCCATATATTATCACAAGATGAGAACAACGTCGCGCTTACGTTCTCGGCATCGCGCACGAAAGGCCACTTTAGCCGCCCGACGCCGAAGCCGGCGGTATGGCCGGATATTCCGGGCAGGCGGCACGGGCCTGTCTCTCGCCTAGCGCATCAACACCAGCTTTCCGCCCCCGATGTTCACCTGACTGAAGCGGTTCAGATAGGACATGCCCAGCAGCGAACCCGCCATCTCGCCCTGGTTGACCACGGCGGCGACGCGGCGGTCGGTGACGGGGCCCAGAGCGATTTCGTCGAGCCAGACGCGGGCGGTGCGGACCACGCCGTTGGCGGTGCTGGCGCTGCCCAGGTAGCTCAGCGCGCCCACGTCGATACCGACGCGCGCCGCGTCCTCCCGCGAAAGCACGATGTCCGAGGCGCCGGTATCGACGACGAACTGCACCGGCTGCCCGTTGACGTGTAGCACCATGTGGTAATGGCCGTCGCGGCCGAGCGGCACCTCGATCCGGTCATCCTCGCCAAAGGCCGACTGGGTGGGGATGACGGTGCTGCGCACATCCTCCCACAGTCCGTAGGCGACGATGACGCCGATGAAGATCAGAAACCACAGCGCCGCATGGCGCGCGCTGCGCCCGAGCGAGGCGCGGCCGGAAATCAGGTAGTAGCTGGCAATCGCCGTGGCCAGAACCAGCAGATAGATGAGCGAGGCCGTCTGGTCGCCTGTCATGGCCTGTTTCCCTTTACCATGTGTCGCCGGCAGAATAGGGGCGGGGCGCCCCGCTTGCCAGCGTGCCTATGCCGGAACCAGCGTGCTTGCCATCAGCCCGTCGAGCACGAACTGCACCGACAACGCCGCCAGCAGCATGCCGAGCAGCCGTGTCGCCACCACAGTTCCGGTCCGCCCGAGCGCCCGCTGGAGCAGGTTTGCCGCCCGGAACAGCGCCGCCACCACCGCCAGAACCAGCGCCATCACCACATAGACGCCCGCCGCCTGCAACGGGCCGTCGCTTTCGCCGACAAGCAGGATCATCGTCGTGATCGCGCCGGGGCCGGCCAGCAGCGGAACGGTCAGCGGAAAGACCGACGGGTCGGGGCGTTCATGTTCCTCGGCCGTGTGGTCACGGCGTTTCGTGCGGCGTTCGAACAGCATGTCGAGCGCGGTCAGGAACAACAGGATGCCGCCGGCGATGCGAAAGGCCGGCATCGAAATACCGACAAAGCCCAGCACCGCCTCGCCCAGCAGCCCGAACAGCGTCAGCACGCCGAAGGCCAGCAGGGTCGCGCGCCGCCCGATGGCGCGCCGTTCGGCATCGGTATGGTCCTGTGTCAGCGCCAGAAAGACCGGCGCGATGCCGATCGGGTCGATGATGACGAACAGGGCGACAAAGGCGCTGATATAGAAGGTCGGGTCCATCATTCGGCTCCGGGATATCCCGCAGTGCCGGTCACGATGCCTGCTCCGCGTTTTCGAGCCGCTCGACCGCCTCCATCCACAGGCCCTCGGCCCGTTCGAGCGCCTCTTCGACCTCGAAAAACTTGCCCTGCCATTGTTCCAGCCGGTCGCGATTGGCATCGTCGTAGATCGCCGGATCTGCCAGCCGGTCGGACAGGGTGCCACGCATCTCTTCCAGCTTTTCCATCCGTTGCTCGCATTTGCGCACCTCGGCCTTCAGGTCGAGAAGGACAGCCTGACTGGTGCGCTTCGGCCGGGCTTCGGGTTCTTTCGGTTTCACCGGCTTTTCGCGTTCCAGCAGCATCGCGCGATACGAGTCGAGATCGCCGTCATAAGGGGCGACACGCCCGTCCGAGACCAGCCACAGCCGGTCGGCGACATGGTTCAGCAGGTGCATGTCGTGGCTAACGAGAATCACCGCCCCGGTATAGGCGTTCAGCGCCTCGACCAGCGCCTCGCGGCTTTCGATATCCAGGTGGTTGGTCGGTTCGTCGAGGATCAGCAGATGCGGGGCGTCCAGCGTCGCCAGCATCAGCGAAAGCCGTGCCTTCTGCCCGCCGGAAAGCCGGCCGACCACGGTTTCGGCCTGTTCCGCCCCGATCCCGAAGCCGCCGAGGATCGTCCGAAGCTGACCCGGCGCGCGATCCGGCCGCAGCCGGCGCAGGTGATCGATGGGCGTTTCGTCGACGTAAAGCTCGTCAACCTGATGCTGTGCAAAATAACCGACGCGCAGCCGGTTGGCGCGGGTGATGCGGCCCTTCTGCACTTCGAGCCGCCCGGCAAGGAATTTCGACAGGGTGGACTTTCCCTCGCCGTTCCGGCCCAGCAGGGCGATACGGTCGTCCTGATCGATGCGCAGCGACAGGCGCGAAAGCACCGTGCGCTCGCCATAGCCGAGTGCGGCGCCCTCGGTGGCGATGATGGGGGGCGAAAGCTCCTCGGGCCCGGAGAAGCTGAAGCGGCGCAGCGCGGCCTCCTGCGGGGTGCTGATCGGCTTCATCCGGGCGATCATCTTGAGCCGGGACTGCGCCTGCCGCGCCTTGTCTGCCTTGTAACGGAAGCGGTCGACATAGCTTTGAAGGTGGGCACGGCGCGCGTCCTGCTTCCGGCGCTCGGCCTCGGCGGCGGCCAGCCGGGCGGCGCGGGTCTCGGCAAAGGTGTCGTAGGGCCCGTGGTAGAGCGTGAGCTTGCGGTCCTCCAGATGCAGGATCGCCCCGACCGAGCGGTTGAGCAGCGCCCGGTCGTGGCTGACGATCAGCACCGTATGCGGATAGCGTTTCAGGTAGTTTTCCAGCCACAGCGCGCCTTCGAGGTCGAGATAGTTCGTCGGCTCGTCGAGCAGCAGCAGATCGGGTTCGGCAAACAGCACCGCCGCCAGCGCCACCCGCATCCGCCAGCCGCCCGAGAAGGCCGAGCAGGGCAGGGCCTGCTCGTCGGGGGCAAAGCCCAGCCCGCGCAGGATCGACGCGGCGCGCGCCTCGCCCGACCATGCGTCGATATCCGCCAGCCGCATCTGCACCTCGGCGATGCGGGCGGGCGCGGTTGCGGTCTCGGCCTCGGCCAGCAGGGTCGCGCGCTCGGTATCGGCAGCCAGCACCGTGTCGAGAAGCGAAACCTCGTTGCCCGGCACCTCCTGCGCGACACCGCCGATACGGGCGCCGCGCGGCACCTCGATCGTGCCGGTTTCCAGCGCCAGTTCGCCCCGGATCAGGCGGAAAAGCGTTGTCTTGCCGGTACCGTTGCGGCCGACAAGGCCCACCTTGTGCCCGGTCGGGATCACCGCCGAGGCATGCTCGATCAGCGGACGGCCCTCGACCGAATAGGAAATGTCGGACAGCTTCAGCATGGGCAGGCACTGCCTCAGGGCTTGGGCGGAGTCAACGGCGACGGAGGCGGCGAGGCCGCTTTCGGGCGCCGCTACCCTTCCATAGGTCGTGGCCCCGTGTTAACGGACGCGCGAATTATGACCGGGCGCATCCGGCGCCCCCAGACCAGGAGCCCATCAATGGCCACAGAACGCACGCTTTCCATCATCAAGCCCGACGCGACCAAGCGCAACCTGACCGGCCGCATCAATGCCAAGTTCGAGGATGCCGGTCTGCGCATCGTCGCCCAGAAGCGGATCCATCTGAGCAAGGATCAGGCCGGCCAGTTCTATGCGGTGCATCGCGAGCGTCCGTTCTTCGACGAACTGACCACCTTCATGGCGTCGGCCCCGGTGGTGGTGCAGGTTCTGGAAGGCGAGGGTGCGATTGCCAGAAACCGCGAAGTGATGGGCGCCACCAACCCCGCCGATGCCATGCCCGGCACCATCCGTGCCGAATATGCCGAGTCGGTCGGTGAAAACTCGGTCCACGGCTCGGACGCGCCGGAAACCGCCGCGGTCGAGATCGCGTTCTTCTTCTCCGGTCTCGAAATCGTCGGCTGAGGCAGGCGAACGGTTGCCGGGGGTCAGCCCCCCGGTGCCGCCATGCCCAGGGTCGCCAGTTTCTGCGCCGCCACGGCCCGGCCGACAACGGGTGTGCGGAATTCGGTTCTCAGCGTGTCGGTGAACTGCAATTTCGGTTTGCCGAAACCCGCCTTGAGCAGCGTTCGTGCCAGATAACCGGCGCCATGCGCATGGCGGCCGGACGGCTGCACGCGGTAGCCCTGGGTGAGCCCGTCTTCCGGGCAATCCTCGACGGTGAAGATCAGCCAGCCGCCCGGCCTGAGAACGCTGGCAATGTTTTGCAGAACCGGCAGCAGATCGCCGAAATAGACGAAGACATCGCCCGAGGCGACCAGATCGAACGGCCCGTCGGGAAAGGTCGCGCGCATGCCCAGATCGGTGCGGGTAAGCAGGTCGTACACCCGCTTTTCCCTGCACAGTTCGAGCATCCTGACCGAAACGTCGCAGCCATGCACATGGGCGGCATAGGGGCGCAGGAAGGGCGCGCAGAGCCCGGTGCCGCAGCCCGCGTCCAGAATTTCCAGCCCCGCGCCCGGCTTCAGCCCGATCGTGCCCAGCATCCGGGCGATCATCTCGGGCCCGTTGTTGCCGATGTTCCTGAGGTTTTCGTCGTAATTGGCGGCAAAATCGTCAAAAAGCCTGGTTGCCACCTCGCGCTGCGACCGGCCGCTTTCGGTTCCCCTGATCGCCGCCATCGCCTCGTCGTAGGGAAGGCGATCGCCCGCAAAGTGGGGCTCGGCCGTTGCCAGCACCCTCTCGGCGTGGTCGCGAAACCCGTATTGCCCCAGCGCCTTGCACAGCATCAGCAGGAATGCGCCCTTGCGTTCGGTGGTTGCGACGAATTCGTCGAAGATCGGGATCAGCCGGTCCGGCTCGCCCCGTTCCAGCAGCACGACCATCAGCAGGATTGCCGCGCGCCCGTCCGAGGGATTGAGCGCATGCGCCCTGAGCAGCAACGGTTCGGCGCGGTCGCGCCGGCCCAGTTCCATGCAGACATGCCCGCAATCGAACAGCAGCGCCGCATCGTCGGGGGCGGATTGCACGGCAAAGTCGATACGCCCGAGGGTTTCGCCGGCCAGCGCGGAGGACTCGTCCGCCTTTCCCAGTACCCGCAACAATTCGACCAGACGCGCGGCGTCGATATGGGTGGTCGCGGCGCTGGCTACCGCCTCGCGTGCCAGCCGCAGCGCGCGTTCGGGTTTGCCGCCCTCGTATGCGTCGATCGCCCGGTCGGTCAACCGGGCCGCCTTGTGCGCGAGCGCCGCAAGTTCGGGCGGGCTGTTGTCGATCGTGTCGGTCATGGTCTGCCCTGTTCCGGAGTTCCGATTTCACGAGGAAAACCTGTCATACAAGCGACCGCAAGGACCGACTGTTCGCAGCAGCCGGCATTATGGGCACTTCTGCCGGCTTGCGCGCGCGCGACCGCCCTGCACTGGGGTTGAAACGGGCTCGATGCCGCCTTTCAGAGGTAGACACGGGCCATTCGTCACGACCGTTGGTATCAGATACTGGCGAAATCGCTGAACACGTAGCGCGGACGTTTGCCGGTCTCCGGCGCGGGTTTCACCCGCGCGATGTCGGAAACACCCAGTTTGCGGCGGTCGTCCTGAATTTCGGGGGCGATTTTCGGTTTGGGGATCTGATGTTCGCTCATCGCATTCGCTCGCTCTGTGCGGTTTGGCCCCCAGAACCGCCCCGCGTTTGTCGTTCTGACATGGAAGCGCGGAAAGCTGGCAGGAACACGGCCAAAAAGCGGCGGATGCCGATTCGCCGGGCGAAAGCTGCATTATTGCAACGTGGGGCGCGGCCGTGCGCTCAGGTATCGGGCGGGGCTTTCGGTGGTTTGCCAAGCAGCCGGAACGCCAGCGGCATGCCGAAGACCACCAGCACGATCCGCACCATGTGCATGGTCGCGACATAGGCCACATCGCGCCCCATGGCGAGCGCAAGCAGCGACATTTCGGTCAGCCCACCCGGCGAGAAGGCAAGCACGCCCTGCGCCAGCGGCGTTCCGGTCAGCGGCCCGAGCAGGGCGGCGAAGAAAACCGTCACCCCAAGCAGCAGGATTGTGGCGCCGAGCCCCAGCAGCATGTCGCGCCCCATGGTGCGCGGGTTCACCCCGGCGAACCGGCAGCCCAGGATCGAGCCGATGGTGATCTGGCTGGCGATCACCAGGATCGTCGGCGGCGGCATGGCGACCACGCCCGAGATATGGGCGATGGCGCTGAGCAGCCCGGGGCCGAACAACTGCGCCGCCGGCAGGCGCAGCCGCTTGCCGCCCACGACGCCGACAATCGCGCAGGCGGCCAGTATCAGCGCGTCGCGTGGCGACAGGTCGGTGAAACCCACCCATGTCGCCGGCCCGCGCGCCGCGCGGGCGTGCAGCAGCAACGAGAAGATCAGCGCAATCGCCGAAATGACGATGAACACGCGCAGCGCATGGGCCAGCGCGATTCTGGTTTCGTTGCCGCCCGCCTCGGTGCCGAGTGCGATCATCTCGTTCAGCCCGCCGGGGGCGGCGCTGAAAAAGGCGTCTACCGGGCTGTAGCCGCCGACATAGCGGTAAAATCCGTAGCTGACGCTGGTGGCCGCGATCAGAAACAGCGGCAGCAGCAGAAGGGTACCGGACCATTCCGCCAGACTGTCCGCCAGATCGGGGTGAAAGCCCGACCCCAGCATGACCCCGATCACCGGGATGACCACCGGGCGCAGCCAGACCGGCCCGTGGACCGGTGCGCCCGCCAGCGCCGCCGCGCCGCAGCCGATCATTGGCCCCAGCATCCAGGGCAAGGGCATGCCGACCTTGCGCGCGAAAAATCCCGACAGCACACCGATGATCGCGGCGAGCAGGATCTTGGGCCAGAGCGATGAGGGCAATCTTGGCACGGGCATGAATCGCCAATGCCACGGCTGCTGGCCCCGGCGCAAGCGGACCTATTCGGAAACGGCGGCAAGCAATGCGGCATTGCCGCCCGATGCGGTGGTATCGACACAGACGTGCCGTTCGATCTGGTAGACCGTCGGATCGCCCGTGGTTGTCACCAGCGGCAGGATCGGCCCCGGACGGGCGGCAAGTGCGGTGCGCAGGGCGCGTGCGGTTGCCGTGTCGCCCCACCAGACGGCGGCGCCGAACCCGCCCAGCGCGCCAAGCGACCCGGGCGGCAGGACACCGCCAACCGCCACGGCTTCGGTGCCCGCCGCGCGGACTTCGGCCGCCTGTGCCGCCACCGCCTCGTCTCCCGGTCCGAGGCAGAGAACCGGCGCCCGGGGCAGGGTGGCCAGCCGGTTCGATTCGCCCGTCGGCCCCGGCATCGCGTCCTGTGCGACGGGGCCGGGCGCGGCCGGTGCGGCATCAATCGCGCGCTGAACCTCGTCGGTGCTGACGGCCCCGTCGAACGGCGCGTCCGCGACCGGCGTTTCGAAGCGCGTGAAGCGCGTCATATAGGCGGGTCCGCCGGCCTTGGGTCCGGTGCCCGACAACCCTTCGCCGCCGAAGGGTTGGGAGCCGACAACCGCCCCGATCTGGTTGCGGTTGACATAGATGTTGCCGGCCCTGACCCGGTCCACCACCGATTGCACACGGTCGTCGATCCGGGTCTGCAAGCCGAAGGTCAGCCCATAGCCGGTGGCGTTGATCCGGTCGATCACGCTGTCCAGTTCGCTCGCCCGGAATGTTGCGAAATGCAGGACCGGGCCAAAGACCTCGCGCTTCAGATCCTCGATCCCGCTCACCCGGATCAGCGCCGGGCCACAGAACAGCCCGGTTCCGGGAACCGGCAGGCGATGGATCAGCCGCCCCTCGTCGCGGGCGCGGGCGACATGCGCGTCGATGGCCACTTTCGCCTCTGTGTCGATCACCGGCCCGATATCGGTCGAAAGCTCCCACGGGTTTCCGGGCCGCAGGCATTGCATGGCGCCTTTCAGCATCGCAAGCAACCCGTCGGCAATGTCCTCCTGCACATAGAGACAGCGCAGCGCCGAACAGCGCTGGCCCGCGCTCTGGAAGGCGCTGGACAGGATGTCGCGCACCGCCTGTTCGGGCAGGGCGGTGGAATCGACGATCATCGCATTCAGCCCCCCGGTCTCGGCGATCAGCGGCGCGGAGGGCGACAGGTTTGCCGCCATCGACCGGCTTATGATCTGCGCGGTATCGGTGCCGCCGGTAAAGCAGATGCCGTCGATCCGCGCATCCGAGGTCAGCGCGGCGCCAACCGTTTCGCCACGCCCCGGCAGAAGCTGAAGCGCGCTGCCCGGAACCCCTGCCTGATGCAGCAGCCGCACCGCGGCGGCGGCGATCAGCGGTGTCTGTTCGGCGGGCTTCGCGATCACCGCGTTGCCGGCCGCCAGCGCCGCCGCCAGTTGCCCGGTAAAGATCGCCAGCGGAAAGTTCCATGGCGAGATGCAGGCGAATGTGCCGCGCGCCGGACGGTCGAGGTGATCCGTCCGGCTCGCGTAATAGCGCAGGAAATCCACGGCCTCGCGCAACTCGCCCACCGCGTCGGGCAGGTTCTTGCCCGCCTCGCGCGTGGCAAGCGCGAACAGGAGGCCAAAGTTCTCCTCGTAAAGGGCCGCCGCCCGGCGCAGCACGGCGGCCCGTTCGGTGGGTGCACAATCCCATGGACGTGCAGCCTCAAGTGCTGCCTCGACCCGGTCGGGA
This sequence comes from Tropicimonas sp., assembly GCF_047971885.1. Taxonomy (NCBI): domain Bacteria; kingdom Pseudomonadati; phylum Pseudomonadota; class Alphaproteobacteria; order Rhodobacterales; family Roseobacteraceae; genus Tropicimonas; species Tropicimonas sp. Next base: position 8,893 of record NZ_JBKEAE010000150.1, read on the forward strand.
GTGGCTTCGGTGACGATCCCCACGATGTCCCCGGGATCGGCGGGGTTTCGTACCGCCGCGCCGTTTCCGCCATGTTCCTGGCCGTCCACGATCGGGCCGGCGGTAAAGCGCATGCCGCGAAAGGGCCCGCGCGCCGAATCTATCGCCGCCAGATCGTCGGGATCGGTCAGGTCCCAGCCGCGCGAATTCCGGCGCGCGCCGCCGAACAGATCCGGTGGCGTCACAACCGGCGAACGCCGGTTCAGCGCCGCTTCCGCCTCGGCGAACGGGTCGCGGGCGACGACGGACGCGGGCACGGCCTCATCGACGACCTGGTTGACAAAGGAAGAGTTGGCGCCGTTTTCGAGCAGCCGCCGCACCAGATAGGCCAGCAGGTCGCGATGCGCACCGACAGGCGCGTAGATACGGCAGCGGGTGCCTTCGGATTCCCTGACGATCTCGTGCAGACGCTCGCCCATGCCGTGCAGGCGCTGAAATTCGAAGCGCTGCCCGTCGTCGGCCATTTCAAGGATCGCCGAGACCGAATGTGCATTGTGGGTGGCGAACTGGGGATAGATGCGATCCGTCGCCCCCAGCATTCTGCGCGCGCAGGCGATATAGCTTACGTCGGTTACCGGCTTGCGCGAATAGACCGGAAATCCGTCAAGGCCCAGGACCTGCGCGCGCTTTATCTCGCTGTCCCAGTAAGCGCCCTTGACCAGCCGTACCGTGAAGCGTCTGTCGAGGCTTTCGGCCTGGGCGACCATCCAGTCGATGACGGCAATGGCGCGCGGGCCGTAGGCCTGAACGACCGTCCCGAAGCCCTCCCACCCGGCGAGGGCGGGGTCGCGGGCGACCGTCTCGAAGATGTCGAGCGTCAGTTCCAGCCGGTCGGCTTCCTCGGCGTCGATGTTGAGACCCATGTTGGCATGCTTGCAGGCAAGCGCGATATCGCGGACACGTGGCACCAGTTCGCGCATCACCCGGTCGCGCTGGCCAACCTCGAAACGCGGATGCAGCGCCGACAGCTTGACCGAGATGCCGGGATTGGCGCGCATGTCGTCGGATGTGGAATTCGGGGTGATCGCCTCGATCGCGGCAAGGTAGCTGGCATGATAACGCAGCGCGTCGACCTCGGTGCGCGCGGCTTCGCCCAGCATGTCATAGGAATAGGTGTAGCCCTTCGCCTCCATGCGGGCGGCGCGGCGCTGCGCGCCCTGAATCGTCTCGCCCAGAACGAACTGGTTGCCCATCTGCTGCATGGCGCGGGCAACCGCCGAGCGGATCACCGGCTCGCCCAGCCGCCGCACAGCGCCGCGCAGGGTGCCGGCCAGACCGGGATGGTCGCTATCGAGCACCTTGCCCGTCAGCATCAGCGCCCAGGTCGAGGCGTTGACCATCATCGAGGCCGACTTGCGCAGATGCAGGTTCCAGTCCGACGGGGCGATCTTGTCCTCGATCAGTGCGTCGATGGTTGCGGTGTCGGGAACGCGCAGCAGGGCTTCGGCCAGACACATCAGCGCGATACCCTCGTCCGTCGACAGGCCGTACTGGGCAAGGAACATCTCCATCAGGCCGGGGTCGTCGGAGCCGCGGATCGCTTCGACAAGCCCGGCGGCATGGCGCGAAATTTTCTGCCGGGCGTCGGGCGAAAGCGCGGCGATTGTCGTCAGTTCGTCAAGCCGGGCGGCCTCGTCGACGGTATGCAGGGCGCGCATGCGCGCACGGATGGATTCGAGTGAAGCGTTCATCGGCATGCCTTTGTCGGGAATTGACCCAGCATACCACGGGATGCGGCGGGAGGTTTGCCTTTACTGCCGGAACCAACGGGCGATAAGCCTGAAGAATGGATTGAGATCAGGAGATATGACTTTCATGACCGGTCATCAGGCGCTCGATTCCTTCGATCTGGCGATTGTCGAGATTTTGTCGACGGACGGACGGATTCCGGTGACCGCGCTCGCGCACCGGATCGGGTTATCGAAATCGCCGACGCAGGTCCGTCTCAAGCGGCTCGAAGCCGACGGCGTGATAACCGGCTATCATGCGCAACTCGATCCGATCCGGCTGGGGCGGGCACATGTTGCCTTTGTCGAGGTGAAGCTGACCGACACGCGCGAGGCGGCGCTTGCCGCCTTCAACCGGGTCGTCCAGACGATCCCCGAAGTCGAGCAGTGCCACCTGATCGCGGGCAGCTTCGACTACCTGCTCAAGGTGCGGACCGCCGATATCGCCGCCTACCGGGCTGTTCTGGCCGAAAAGCTCTCGGCGCTGCCGCATGTGGCCAGTACCTCGACCTATGTGGCGATGCAGGCGGTGAAGGAGGGTCAGTTCTGAACGTTCAGCGCTCAGGTGCGCAGCGACGCAGGATGTCACGGATTTCCGATTGCGCGGGCGTTTCCAATCTGATGCCTGCGGTGGCGCCGTCCGGCGCAAAAAGCACCACATTGTCCGAATGCTCGATCGTTCCCCGCCTGTACCAGCCGGCGGGCGGACCGGCAAAGGCGAACAGGTCCATCCGCCAGCCATCCGCCGAGCGGCGGGTTTCGTGCCGGACCGGCAGGGCCTCAAGGTGTGGAGCAATGCAATCGAATGTCCGCTCCGGCGCCCGGGAGGTGACATGAAGCGGCACATCGGGGGGCGGGCCACAGGCGGTGGCGAGCAGCAGAAGCAACGGTAAGAGGCGTCTCATCTTGGCAACCTGCTTGAAATGCGCGTCGGGGCGGAAATCCCTTGCGTGCAGGCTAGGCAGTTAACGATTTGTTAGCACTTTGATTCGCGTCACATGGTTAACCGGCGCGCGCTGCGTACCGCTGCTTCGGGCGGACAAAGTGGCAACAGAAATTGCGAGGGTTGCATCCCATTCGCGGTAAAATCAGACGACGGGCCGACAGATGGCGCCGGCCAGGTGAGTTGACATCAAACACCAAAAGCCGCTGGGTGGCGGCTCTGACCGGTACGTCGGCCCTGTGCGGATTCAGCCGTTCCAGCTGCGAATGTCGCCGCAATCCATATGGACGAAGTTCGATCCGCGATAGGTTCCGACACCGCCCGCGCTGCACGACGAGGCCGCCTTGGCCATCTGGTAGATCGAGCGCGACTTGAGGCGCAGATCCGCCGCCTGTCCCCGGATGTGCAGCGAGTTGCGCGCAACACCGCCCGAGCGTGCCCGCAGCATCGCGTTGGTTGCCGCCGAGCGGTATCCCGACAGAAGCATATAGGGTTCGCTGGTGCCCATCAGGTTGTGCGACGCGGCCATGATGTCGATCGTGCGCGTGTCGATCGTCTTGACTTCGTTCCGCCGCCAGTCGCGCATGAAGGCATTAATTTCCTTGAGCGCGTCCTTGATGTAGCTGCCCTCGACCCAATAGATGGTATCCATCGTTTCGCCGGTACGGCCGTTGTACATCCTGATGCGGCGAATATCGCCGCCGCCGCGCAGAAAACCGGCCGCATTGGCATAAGTGGGGGCCGCAATCACGGCTGTCGCAGCAAATGCACGCAAGATGCCACGTCTAGAGAGGCCCGTGCGGGCCGCTGTATTTTCGGTCATCGGTACTTGCCTGTCCCGTTGCTCTTTAGTCTTCCGCATTTTCGCGGTTTCCACACCTCATCCCCCAGGTGCATGGTTTTCATGCCACAAAGTGATTCTTCTTGGAAGACCGCAAATTGCATCTGCACCGGCCTGTGGCAAAAATAGGCAGGATTCTGCTGAGATTCGCTTAACAGGTTTCAAATTTGCCCTAAGATCGGCGCGGATCGTGTTGCAATTCTGACAAAATTCCAAGCTGCACGGATCGCCGGCGGGGCGGCATGTGTTCCAAAGCCACAGCCGGCGGGCGTTTCGTGCAGGTAGGGTATTTGTCCGTGGACTTGCCTGCGGGCCTTGCAGAGAATCGGCATTCGACCCCCAGGCGTATTCTCCGAAGGATTTGTCATGTCACTGCCGTTGCCTCGCCCGTTCCGCTCCGCTCTTGCACTGGCTGCGGCGGTCGTGTGTCTGTCGGGCCTCCCCGGACCGCTTCAGGCGCAGCAGGCCGGATCGCCCGCCTACCGGCAGGCCGTGGCCGAAGCCTCCTATGGCAGCGAGGCGATAGCCGCCTTCTACCGTCTGCGCGACTACCAGCCGATCTTTACCGGCCCCGAGGATGCCGGGCGCCGGGCGGCGCTGCTCGCGGCGCTCGAGAATGCCGATGTGCAGGGGCTTCCGGTGCGCCGTTACGATCCCGACATGCTGCGCGCCGCCTTCGCGGCAGCGGGTTCGCCCCGCGCACGGGGCGAGGCCGAGGTTCTGGCGGCGATGATGCTGGTGCAATACGCGCAGGATCTTCAGTCGGGTGTTCTCGACCCGCGCCGTATCGACAGCGGCATCGTCCGCGATCTGCCGCGCCGCGATCCGTTCATGCAGCTTCAGGCGTTTGCCCATGCCGACCCGGTGGCGTTCCTCAGGTCGCTGCCTCCGGCGACACGTGAATACAACCGCCTTCTCGCCGAAAGGCTGCGGCTGGAAGAAGTGGTCCGGCGGGGCGACTGGGGGCCGCAGGTGGCGGTGATGAAATTCGGCGCTGGGCAATCGGGCGAAAATGTGGTCGACCTGCGCGACCGTCTGGTCGCCATGGGCTACATGAAGCCGAGCGCGACGCCCGTCTACGACGATGCGATGCGCGACGCGGTGCGGCAGTTCCAGACCGACCATGGCCTGACATCCGACGGAGTGGCCGGTACCGCGACGGTGACCGAAATCAACGTGCCCGCCCATGTCCGGCTGGGCCAGGTTCTGGTGGCGATGGAGCGCGAGCGCTGGACGAACATTCCGCGCGGCGATCGCCACATCGAGGTAAACATCCCGGAATTTACCGCCCGCATCATCGAGGACGGCAAGACCACGTTCTCGACCCGGGTGGTTGTCGGCAAGAATACCGGCGACCGGCGGACGCCCGAGTTCTCGGACCAGATGGAATTCATGGTGGTCAATCCGTCGTGGAGCGTTCCGCGCTCGATCACGACCAAGGAATATCTGCCGATGTTGCAGCGCAATCCGAACGCCGTCAGCCACCTCAAGCTGGTGGATTCGCGCGGCCGGGCGGTCAGCCGGGGCAGCGTGAATTTCGCGAAATACAATGCGCGGAACTTCCCCTTCCGCATGAGCCAGCCGCCGTCGAAGAACAACGCGCTGGGGCAGGTGAAGTTCATGTTTCCCAACCGCTACAACATCTACCTGCACGACACGCCGTCCAAGGGCCTGTTCGCGCATGACAGCCGGGCCTACAGCCACGGCTGCGTCCGTGTAGCCGACCCGTTCGACCTTGCCTATGCGCTTCTGTCGGCGCAGACCGACGATCCCGAGGGGCTCTTCCAGTCGCGGCTGCGCTCCGGCGCCGAGGCGCGTGTCAATCTCGAGACGCCGCTGCCGGTGCATATCCTGTACCGCACCGCCTTTTCGCAACCGAAAGGGCAGATGAACTATCGCGCCGACGTCTACGGGCGCGATGCGCGGATATGGACCGCGTTGCAGCAGGCCGGGGTTTCCTTGCCCGCCGCCGGCAGCTAAACCTCTGGCCCAAACGTGCGCACACGAGGGCCCGGACATGCCGTACACGATTGAGCAGATTGCCGAACGTATCGGCGCCGAGGCGGTTGGCGCCGCCGATCTGACCATCGTGCGCGCGGCCGAGCCGGCCGGGGCAGCGCCCGACGAACTGGCGCTGGCGATGGCGCCGAAATACGCCGGGGAACTGGGCAAGGGCAGGGCACGCGCCGCGGTTCTGTGGTCCGGCGCCGACTGGCGGGCGTTGGGTCTGGAGGCGGCGATTCTGGTCGGACGTCCGCGTTTCGCCATGTCGTCGGTCACGCAGATGCTCGATCCCGGGCCGGGAATCGCGCCCGGCATTCACCCCACGGCAGTGATCGACCCGAGCGCCCGGATCGGCGACAATGCGGCGATCGGGCCGCTGGCGGTGATCGGGCCGGGCGCGCGGATCGGGGCGAACGCGCGGATTCTGCCGCAGGTGACCATCTACAGGGATGTAACGATCGGGGACGACGCGCTGATCCACGCCGGGGTGCGCATTGCTGCAAGGGTCCGGATCGGTGATCGGTTCATCGCGCAGCCCGGGGCGGTGATCGGCGGCGATGGCTTTTCCTTTGTCACGCCCGAAAAGTCGGGGGTGGAGCGGGCACGCGAAACGATGGGCGATCAGGGCGAGATCGTCGATCAGCACTGGGCGCGCATTCACTCGCTGGGTTCGGTGACGATCGGAGACGATGTGGAAATCGGCTCCAACGCCAATATCGATCGTGGCACGATTCGCGATACAATCATTGGCAGCGGAACCAGGATCGACAGCATGGTCCATGTCGGTCACAACACCCGCATCGGTCGCGACTGCCTGCTGTGCGGGATGACCGGTATCGCCGGATCGGTGAGCATCGGTGACAGGGTGATACTGGGCGGGGCGACCGGCGTGGCGGACAATCTGGTGATCGGAAACGACGTCATCACCGGGGGCGGCACGAAGGTTGTCGCCAACGTTCCCGCCGGCCGCGTGATGTGGGGATATCCGGCGACAAAGATGGAAACCGCCGTCGAAAGCTACAAGGCGCTGCGCCGGTTGCCCCGGCTTTTCCGCGAGGTCGCAGCCCTGCGAAAGGCGCTTTCCAAGCCCGGCTCCAATGACTAAATGTCCCCAACACCATGAGCAGGGGAGCTGACACGATGTCGGACAGCGTCAGGGACAGGGTGATCGCGATCATTGCGGAGCAGGCGGTGCTCGAACCATCGGACGTGACGGACGAATCGACGCTCGAAGACCTCGGCATCGACAGCCTCGGGCTGGTCGAGAGCATTTTCGCCATCGAGGAAGCCTTTGATATCTCGGTTCCCTTCAACGCCAACGAACCCGAGAAAAGCGATTTCGACATTTCTTCGGTCGGCGCGATTGTCATCGCGGTTGAGCAGCTGATCGCGGAGCAGGCCGGCTCGTGAGGCGTGTTGTCATTACCGGACAGGGAACGATCAACCCGATCGGGACCTCCGCCGCAGAAACCTGGGAAGCGATGCGCGAGGGGCGGTGCGGTATCGGCCCGCTGGATATCCGTGATGTCGAGCGTCTGGCGATCCAGATCGGCGGGCAGGTTCGGAACTACGACCCGGAAGAGGTGTTCAACCGGCAGCAGATCGCGCTCTACGACCGGTTCACCCAGTTCACCCTGCTGTCGGCGCGCGAGGCCATCGCCCAGTCGGGTCTGACGTTCGTCGGAAGTCTTGCGGCGCGCACCGGGGTTGTGCTGGGCAATTCGGGCGGCGGGATGAACACGCTCGACGAGAATTACCGCACCGTCTACGAGGAAGGGAAGAACAGGGTGCATCCCTTCGTGGTGCCGAAACTGATGAACAATGCGGCGGCAAGCCATGTCTCGATGGAATTCAACCTGAAGGGGCCTTCCTTTACCGTGGCGACTGCCTGCGCCTCGTCCAACCACGCGATGGGGCAGGCCTTTCAGCTTATCCGCCACGGCGCCGCCGAGGTGATGGTGACGGGCGGTTCGGAATCGATGCTCTGCTTCGGCGGGGTCAAGGCCTGGGAAGGGCTGCGCGTCATGTCGAAAGACGCCTGCCGCCCGTTTTCCGCCAACCGCAACGGTATGGTTCAGGGCGAGGGTGCGGCTGTATTCGTTTTCGAGGAATACGAGCACGCCCGTGCGCGCGGTGCCGAGATCATCGCCGAGGTCATCGGTTTCGCCATGACCTCGGATGCCGCCGATATCGTGATGCCGTCGAAGCAGAACGCGGCGCGGACGATTTCGCTTGCCATGAAGGATGCCGGGGTGAATCCCGATCAGGTGGGCTATATCAACGCGCACGGAACCGGAACCGCCGCCAACGACAAGACCGAATGCGCCGCTGTCGCGGACGCTTTCGGCCATCACGCCGACCGGCTGATGATCTCCTCCACCAAATCGATGCACGGGCATCTGATCGGCGGGACCGGCGCGGTCGAGCTTCTGGCCTGCACGATGGCGCTGCGCGAAGGGGTGATCGCCCCGACCATCGGCTACGAGGAACCCGATCCGGAATGCGCGCTCGATGTGGTTCCGAACGAGGCGCGCGATGCGGCCGTCGATGTTGTTCTTTCCAACGCCTTCGCCTTCGGCGGGCTGAATGCGGTACTGGTGATGCGCCGGGTCTGAGGAACCGTGCACCGCCGGAACCAGCCAGTTCGATCACTCCGGGTCTGAGCCCGGCCGATCTCTGCCCGGCCGTGTTGCCTGCCGCCGCAAGGGGCTGCATGCTGACCAGATCAGATCGAAGATATCGGAAATAGACGGTCTTGAGGAATGGCCATGTTCGCCTTCCGAAAGGCGGCATCGAGCCCTTGTGACGGTACTCAACTGGCATGCCGGAGGGCGGACGGGCGCCGCCCGGGCCGCTTGCGTGGCTGTTCCGGGCGAAGGGAGAACGGCAGAAAAGCCGGCATTGACGACTATTGCGAACGGCCGGTCCGCGTGGCCGCTGGCATGCTCGTGCGTCCGCTCTTCGGCGAAAACAAAAAAACGCCGCCCGAGGGCGGCGTTCGTTTTGTCCGGGCTGGTTCGGATCAGTTGGCGCCTTGCGACTGCTGTTCGGCCTGGACCTTTTCGATCGCCGCGGCATTGGCGGTGTTCAGTTCGACAAGCGTATCGTAGCCAGCGGTGAAGCCCGACAGCGACAGGCCGAGCACGACTTGCTGATCCGGCGCGACGATCGGAACGATCATCAGGCTCGCCTGGTTGCCGCGCTTGAACGCGTCGACCGCCGCTTGGGCAAAGCCGACCCGCGACACGCAGCCACGCTGGGTACAGAAGCTGAAGGGATACTTGCGGCCCTGTCCGTTATCGATGGTCAGCGTGATCTGCTCGGTCAGCAGGGTCTCGAGCGGGGTCATGATGGTCGCACCGGCGGCGGCCTGCTGGCCGGCGGGCAGGTTGACGACCTCGATGGTCGCAACCGCGTTGCCGTCGCCGTCACGCAGAAGCTGGTGCAGCGCGCAGGGATCGGCTTCGAGCCCGGTGCGGATGCAGTGAATCTCCCAGTCGCCCGACACTTCCTTTACGTAGGGCTGGCCGAGAGCGTTCTCGGCCGGCTGCGCCTGTCCGGCGGGCGTGCCCATGTTGAGATTGAGAGCGTTGCCGGAGGCTTCGCCCGACGCGGGGGCCTCGGTCGCTGCCGGCGCTTCGGCGGGGGCGGCTGTTTCCGCCGGGGTGGCGGCGCTGTCGGCCATCGGTTCTGTCGCGGCGTCCTGCGCGAAAACCGGTCCGGCGGTCACGAACGCCGCGAGGGCGAGGGCGGTCAGGCTCGTTGATGATATTCTGGTCATGTCTGGATAACGCTCTTGCTCGATGGAGTAACTGCGGGGCGTGTAGCACGCCCCGGTTGGGCTGTCAGGTACGAATGATGTGGTAAATGCCATGTGACGGGCAAATGGCGCCGCACCGGTGGATGATTGGATGCCCGTCAATCGCCATGCTCCGCCTTTCCGGAAATGCGGGAACGAAACGCCGTTCTGCATTCCGCTGAACAAAAAAGGGTCCTGCGGGACCCTTTCCTGCGGGGTACCCCCCACCTGCGCTTGACGCGCCTGCTTTCTCCCTGTCGGACGGGCCGACTTTACGCGGCAAATGTTAAGTCGAGTGCACATATCGGTCAACAGTTTCTTTTGCTTCGGGTCAAGTTAACTGTTTGCGATAACACCATGATTTGGCGCCATTCGTCAGTGCTCTGGCGCTGCGGCTGGCGATGTGTATCCTCTCGACCGGAGATTTGACAGGAGCGGATCATGGAGCGGATTTTTGTCGGCGGTGGCGGAGAGGCATATTCGGCCCCGCAGGAAATGCTCCTGCGATATGGCAATCGCCACGGATTGATCGCGGGGGCGACCGGCACCGGCAAAACGGTGACATTGCAGATTCTGGCCGAGGGATTTTCGGCGGCCGGAGTGCCGGTTCTTCTTGCCGATGTGAAGGGCGACCTGAGCGGCATCGCCGCGGCGGGTTCGGCCGATGCGCCGCTGCACGGCGCCTTTGCCAGGCGCGCCGAAACCATCGGGCTCGACCTGATTTACGAGGCGTTTCCGGTAACCTTCTGGGATCTTCTCGGGGAACAGGGGCATCCGGTGCGTACCACGGTGGCCGAAATGGGGCCGCTGCTGCTGTCGCGGCTGCTCGACCTGAGCGAGGCACAGGAAGGTGTTCTGAACATCGCCTTCCGCGTCGCCGACGAGGAGGGTCTGCCGCTTCTCGATCTGAAGGACCTGCAATCGCTGCTGGTCTGGGTGGGCGAAAACCGCGACGCCCTTTCGCTGCGCTATGGAAATATCCCGACCGCCTCGGTCGGGGCGATCCAGCGCCAGCTTCTGGTGCTGGAAAACGAAGGCGGCGAGCGGCTTTTCGGCGAGCCGGCGCTGGATCTGAACGACCTGTTGCTGACCGACGAGGCAGGACGGGGGCGGGTGAACATCCTCGCCTCCGACAAGCTCATGGCCTCGCCACGCCTCTATGCAACCTTTCTGCTGTGGCTTCTGAGCGAGCTTTTCGAGACCCTGCCCGAAGTGGGCGACCCCGACAGGCCGAAGCTGGTCTTTTTCTTCGACGAGGCGCACCTGCTGTTCGACGATGCGCCGAAGGCCCTGACCGACAAGGTCGAGCAGGTGGCGCGGCTGATCCGGTCCAAGGGCGTGGGGGTCTATTTCGTCACCCAGAATCCCGACGATGTGCCCGAAGATATCCTCGGGCAGCTTGGCAATCGGGTGCAGCACGCGCTGCGCGCCTTTACCGCCAGGGACAGGCGGGCGCTGAAACTGGCGGCCGAAACCTATCGCGACAACCCGCGGTTTTCCATCGAGGATGCGATCCGCGAGGTCGGCACCGGCGAGGCGGTGACCTCGTTCCTGGAAAACAAGGGAATGCCCGGCATGGCCGAGCGGACATTGATTCGGCCGCCATCCTCGCAGCTGGGGCCGCTCGATCCGACGGTGCGGGCGCAGGTGATCGCCGCCTCGCCGGTGGCGGGCCGGTATGACACCGCACTCGACCGCGAAAGCGCCTTTGAAATTCTGGCCCGGCGCACGCAGGCCGCCGCGGAAGAGGCGGAAAATTCCATCCCCGGCAAGGCCGGCGGGATCGACTGGCGGAATGTGAACTACGCCTCGGCGGACGAACGCGAATTCACCTCCGCCCGGCGCTATTCCGGCGGACCGGCCGGCGGCGCGCCGGCCGCACCGAAGCGGCGCGGCGGAGCCTCGCGCAGCGACAGCGTGACCTCGGCTTTCGTCAAGAGTTTCGCCCGTCAGCTTGGTACGCAATCGGGCAGGGCGGTGGCGCGCGGAATTCTGGGCGGGCTGTTCCGGGGCCGTTAGGCGCCGCCGGACCCGGCGATCGCGGCCGTGTTGCCTCCGCCCGTCGCAACCGGATCTACAGGGGGCGGATCTTCAGCCGGGTCAGGCGGTTGTTTTCGCGCGCGACAACCTCGAACTGGAAGCCATGGAAGGAAAACACCTGCCCGGTGGTGGGGATGGTCTGCGCCTCGTGAATCACCAGTCCGGCCACCGTGTTGGCCTCGTCGTCGGGCAGGTTCCAGTCCTTGGCGCGGTTGAGGTCGCGGATCGTCATCGCGCCGTCGACCAGATAGTCGCCCGATTCCGTGCGGCGGATAGGGTGCTCGGCATCCACATCGAACTCGTCCGTGATCTCGCCGACGATTTCCTCCAGGATATCCTCGAGCGTGATCAGCCCTTCGAGCGCGCCGTATTCGTCGACCACCAGCGCAAAATGCGTATGCCGGCGCAGGAACTGCCGCATCTGGTCATCGAGCGTCGTGGTTTCGGGCACGAAATAGGGCGCCTTGGCCACATCCATGATATCGAACATGTGCAGCGCCTCGCGGCTGTCGGGGGCGTCGCGCAGAAACCGCTCCAAAGCGCGCAGCACGTCCTTGGCATGGTCCACGCCGACGACATTCTCGGGCTCGTCCTTGAACACCGGAAGGCGTGTGTGCGACGAGGCCAGCACCTGACTGACGATCTCATCCGGTTTTGCGCCGGCATCGATCATTTCGATCTGCGAGCGGTGAAGCATGATTTCTTCCACCATCCGCTCGCCCAGATCGAGCGCGCCGAGCAGACGATCGCGGTCCTCCTTCTCGACGCTGCCTTCGGAATGGCCGATCTGCAACGCGCCGAGGATCTCCTCGCGCACGCTCAGCATCGAATCCGGATCGACCTTCATTCCGAACAGCCCCAGAACCGCCCGCACGATGATCCGGACCAGCGCGACGACGGGCGACAGGATCCGGATGATCGGCTGCACCAGCGGTGCCGTCCGCGCTGCTGCGGTCTCGGGTTCGTTGATCGAATAGGTCTTGGGCAGGACCTCGGCGAAGATCAGCACCAGCAGCGTCATCACCAGCGTGGCGATGGCCACGCCGCTGTCGCCGAAGGCGCGGGTGAACAACGCGGTGGCAAGCGAGGTTGCCAGAATGTTGACCATGTTGTTGCCCAGAAGGATCCCGCCGATCAGCCGTTCGCTGTCCTCCTTGAGGCGCAGCGCCGTTTCGGCGCCGTGGTTGCCCTTGTCGGCCATGTGGCGCAGCTTGCCGCGCGAGGCAGCCGTCAGGGCCGTCTCCGACCCCGAGAAGAAGCCTGACATAACCAGCAGGACAAGGATCACCCCGATGGTGATCCAGAATGAGGCGTCAAGAAGCGGTGCGGTATCCATCGTCGGTCTCGTGATCGGGTTGCATGTGTTATGGGCATGCGGAGCCCGCACCGCAAGATTGCCCGAAGTCGCAAAAGCGCCTGGTTCCGCGATGGTGCGAAATAGGGACTTTGGCGCCAGTTTTTCGCTCGCATACCCTCGCGACCCTTGCTAGAAGGGCCCGAATTTGGATCGGGCGGCTGCGGCGCTGAACAGGCTCCGCAGTCGTTTCCGGTTTCAAGGCGGATGTGGCGGAACTGGTAGACGCACCAGATTTAGGTTCTGGCGCCGGAAGGCGTGGGGGTTCGAGTCCCTTCATCCGCACCAGGAGTTTGTTAGGAAGGAAACAACAGCGATGCAGGTCACCGAGACCCTGAACGAAGGCCTGAAACGCGGCTATCAGATCACCATCACCGCGGATGAACTCGATACCAAGGTCAACGAGAAGCTGACCGAGGCCCGGCCCGAGATCGAAATGAAAGGCTTCCGGAAGGGCAAGGTCCCGATGGCGCTGCTGAAAAAGCAGTTCGGCCCCCGGCTGCTGGGCGAGGCGATGCAGGAAGCCGTTGATGGCGCGATGTCCGAACACCTCGGCACGACCGGCGACCGCCCGGCGATGCAGCCGGAACTCAAGATGGAGGGCGAGGACTGGAAGGAAGGCGACGATGTGGTCGTTTCCATGTCCTACGAGAAGCTGCCCGAGATCGACCTGCCCGACCTTTCCGGGGTTTCGCTCGAGAAGCTGGTCGTCAAGGCCAGCGACGACGATGTCGACGAGGCGCTGAAGGGCCTTGCCGAGCAGGCGAAGAATTTCGAGGACCGCGAAGAGGGGGCCGCGGCGGAAAGCGGCGATCAGGTGACGATCGATTTCGTCGGCCGCGTCGGTGGCGAGGCCTTCGAAGGCGGCTCTGCCGAGGACTTCCCGCTGGAGCTGGGCTCGGGCCAGTTCATCCCCGGCTTCGAGGATCAGCTTGTCGGCGCCAGGGTTGGCGACGAGTCGGTGGTGACCGTGACCTTCCCCGAGGAATACGGCGCCAGGGAGCTTGCCGGCAAGGAAGCCGAATTTACCTGCACCGTAAAGGCGGTCAAGGCGCCCGCGCCGGCCGAGTTGAACGACGATCTGGCGAAGCGTTTCGGTGCCGAAAGCCTCGACGCGCTCACGGATCAGATCCGCGAACGTCTGGAAACGGAATATGCCGGCGCCGCCCGCGCGGTGATGAAGCGCAGCCTGCTCGACAAGCTGGACGAGATCGTAGA